>CAYGTP010000004.1:11019-20347 GCA_964352875.1 uncultured Candidatus Saccharibacteria bacterium | reverse complement strand
GTGTTTGTCTAATTTCCCCCCCCCCGGGGGGGGCGGGCGGCCCGCCCCCCCCGCCCCCCCCCCCACTGCCGCCAACACCCTCACTGGTCAAATCACCTTCCCCTACCCCGCCTACTCTTCAAAGACCGTTCAAGGGAAACCCCTCCACACCTGGTCAGTTGAGGGTCGACTCGACGAAATCGACATCCCCACCTACACCGCCACTATCTACAAACTCACCCTAGACTCGACCGAGATTAAAGCCGGGCAAACTATCTACGACGAAGCTTTAAAGAAAGTTAACTCCCTCCCACCCGTCACTGACCCCAAAAAATCGCTCGGCAATGACTTTAGGCGACCAGACGTCCGCGCTTCTTGGCGGGCATTTCTGACTTCTCATGCAACTACAGAATTCTCCATCGCCCACTTCACCTGCATCTGTGCCAGCGGGGTCTACATGCGTACAGTAGCCGAAGCCATCGCAGACAAGCTCGGCACTACCGGTCTTGCGTACTCAATTCACCGCACAAAAATTGGTCGTTACAAAAAAATCCCTCTGTTAAATATCAGCTGGTGGACTAGTCGGTTTTAGCCAATTCTGCCACCTTCTTAAGATAGTCATTCACCGTAATGACAAATTCTGCATGACTCCACACTAACGGCGCCGTCGAAAGATGCTCGCGGGTATGTGGATGCATCTGCTCAGCCAACACCCCAGCACTCGTAGCATGAGAACAGGTCCATTCCAGCAACTGATACGCCTGGGCTAAGTCCGCTTCAGTTTTAGCTTTTTTAATATAATACTGAGCCACCCACAGCGTACAAATCACCCACGGATTTGGCGTTCCTGCTTCCTGCATCGTGTAATAATTATCACCTTCGTAGCGAACATACCCTTCACTTTCTGCATCCACCCACAAACGTTCGTGCATCACAGCAAAAGCGCGTGCCACGCGCTCATCATCTACATCAAGTACGCCATATTGGATCACCCCAAAGAAGCTACTCGAATCAACAGTTCGATCGTAGTCAGCTTCACCATCGTCAGAGTAATTGACGTGTTTTACAAACATACCCAGATCCTTGTCGTAGAGATGGGTGAGAATTGCCCGCTGCATTCGCTCGGCGACCGCTTGATAGGTACGAGCTGAGTCTTCTTTCCCCAGCATCATAGCAAAGCGTGAAGCAGCCATTAATCCTGCGTACGTGACCGAAGCCGTATAGGTAGAAATTCCATACTTCTCTTCCCAGAGGTCATACGATGCTTGCGGTAAACCTGTCGCGGCGTCGATATACTCCACCATAAACTCAGCGGCTGGTTCAATAAACGGGTTATAGAGTGATTCAATAAATTCTAGGTCTCGATGGAGTTCGTAGTGTTCCCACAACATTGCTACCACACCTGCGGTTTCATCTTCTTGGATCGGGAGTCGTGGCACGTTTCCATGCATCCAAGGATGCCACGAACTGCCAAGGGCTCCGTCAACGCGATATTTGTGCATCAAATAGCCTTGTGGTTCGACACACCCCGTCATAAATTTATAGAATCGTTGGGCTGTATCGACGTAGCCAGTTCGGTCAAATGCATGGGCAATAAGAGCGGCGTCGCGAGGCCAGACATACCCATACGTATCGCGACCATGATGCAACATGTCCGTGTCACTTGACGCAATAATGCCACCCCGGTTGTCAGTATGGACTCGCATAATCAAAAGCGAACGACGATACAGCTGCTGGAGTGGATGTGAGAGCGACGAAACATCCACTCCTTCTTTTTTAATCCACGCCTGCCAATACGCTTCAGTTGAATCACAAAGTCGATCTACACCCTCTTCAAGTACTAAAGCATCAAGTTCGTGCACGGCAGTAACAGATTCGCCACAGGCAATCCAATAGGTGAATTCGGTTGAAGCGCAACTAACTAAATTACAACTCAAACCAATTACCGAATCAACTGACCCATGTTCAATCGGGTTACGCTCCAACATACCGTCGGCAGCATCGTGATACGTCCCCTCTTTCCCCTCAATCCCAAACAATCCAATATTATAATCACTAAACTGTGTCTCGCCGTGAAAAGCGTTTACTAAAAAAGTATGCTGGCCTTTATAGTGGATAATTGCCCCTACCCGCGGATCATAGAGGCCGGTATCACCGCGTCTTGATTCGTTGATCCGAAACTGCTGCGCCATAAACAATTTCACTTCACGAGTCTGGTCACGCTCGTTACTGATGGTAAAGCGGCGCAAAAAAACATCATGTTCATTATGAACCACGTCACGACTTGCCAGAGACACTCCTAATTGGGCGTTGGTCGCAAACATACTCCCAGTCAACGTATCTCCATCACATCCAGTAGTGATTTCCCAACCCGGGTCTGATAACCATGACAGCTGCCCATCAACATACATACCTAATCGATGTACGTAACTCCCACTAGCTCCACTCACATGATTGGCATAGCCAACTTGAGGATAATACAAATCCCGCACTTGACCATACTGATCAAGTCCGACGAGCACGTTACCATTACCAATAGTGACCGCTCGAGCCATACTTAGACGTAGCGTTTAACGTAGCGAACCACCACGGTATGTGCCGGCTTTTGGGTGCGTGCTTTGCGCAGCGCCTGTGCGCATTCAGACTCTTCGAGTACGTATTCTACCCAATCTGCAAAGTCATTTTTCTCTTTGGTTACATGATGACTAAACACCGCTTTTTCCATCGCTGACAAAGCGCTCTCTAAGTCCAACAGGTTATTTAAAATCTGCCCGTCCGTTACCCAAAACGCTTGATCTGTTGGGGCATGGCGCAGCTCATACTGAGCTACTTTTTTTGTCGTAGTTTTAGACGCTGGTTTTTTGACCGACGTTTTTTTGGTTACTTTTTCTGGAGCTGCTTTTTTGGTTGCTTTCTGCGCAACTTTTTTGCTTGGAGTTTTTTTACTTGAAGTTTTTTTGCTTGGCATAAAATAATGAACTAAGAACTATTAGGTAGCTTGCTTTGGGTTGCTACTAAACCACCTCCGGATCCGATTACCTTGGCTCTGCAACCCAGCCACCAACCGTTGCCACCAAGATACTGATACTGTACCCACATGTTCATCCGGATACAGCTCAGCCGGTAATGCCTCGGCCAGTCGGCGGCGCTTCTCGGCCACGGCGTACTGCACTCTCAATTGTAAGTCACTGAGCGAATTCATAAAGGCAATATATGCATCATATGGGGATTCGTACGGACTGAAGTACGCATGTACATCACCATCATTAAACCACTTGGTACACATGTAATAGAAGTGATCCGACGTCTGCAGCTTGCGCCAGGTTTCAATCAGGTCTCGTTTACCTGTTTCCATCACATCAGCTTCCATAGCGTAGGTAGCGTGAATGGCATCGCGTTGGATGTCATTACCCACCCACGCCGTGAGGTCTCGATCTGTATCAGCCCAGGTGAGAATATCCGGCACGTCATATTCGCCAGTTGAGTCATAGGCCTGAATAGTCTCTGTTGGTGTTTTAAACGTTGTGTCTGGGTGATTGGTCACCATGTGTGGCATAGCGCGCAAGAAATCAAAGATGCCGGTGTCTTCCCATTGATGTTCACCAAAGGTCTCATAATCCATAAATAGATTAACGGTTTGACCATCACCGTGATGCGCATGAATCCACGATGCGTAGGTTTCAGCATTTAGTGGCCATGATTCCCAACCTTGATTACCAAAGCGAAACGCGACATCATCAGAGAGCTTATAGTTTTTGAGTAGAACTTTTATTTTTTGACAGTCTTTCGGGCTATAGACATAGTTGGGACTGCGCCATCCCAAGTACTTGTCCCATCCTTCTGCCATAATACCGAGGTACCCATTGTCTTCGCACCACTTGGCTAAGTCATTCCGGTACGATAATTCTGTATTTCGGAACACGCGCGGCTTTACCCCAAATAATTCTTTAATCCGCCGTTCGTGTTTTTTAACCTGCCGCTCGAACTCTGGGATTGAATAGAAAAATGCTAACGAGTGATGGTAGGTATCTGCCAAAATTTCGACCCGCCCCGTTGCTACAATCCGTTGGAAAGATTCGAGGACATCTGGTGTGTAGGCTTCAAACTGGTCGAGGACCGTACCTGAAAAAGATAGCGCAAAACAAAAGTCAGGGTGATTATGGAGCAGCTCTTCCAGTATCGCATTGGTTGGTCGATAGGATTTGTTGGCGACTTTTTCAACAATCCGACGATTATTCAGATCAGTATCGCTGGCGTCATTAAAATATTGGTTATCGGTCCCAATATCAAACACCCGAAAGCGCTTGACTCGATATGGTTGATGGACGTGAAAATACGGACAAACGCTTAACATAACTAAGTGGTAACCAATTGTACCAGACGTCGGTATAGCTCAGTAATTTTTCTCGCTGCCACACTCCAGTGCAACAATGGTAACTGAGTCCTCCCCTCACGAACCAACTGATTATTCATCACCGGATATTTTAATGCAGCAATGATTTTATTAGCCATATCGTCGATATCCCAGAAATCTACCTTAAGTACATGCTTCATTACTTCCCCAACTCCCGACTGTTTTGAAATGAGCGACGCTGTGCCATTTTGTAAGGCTTCAAGTGGCACTAAACCAAATGGCTCTGAAACCGAAGGCATCACCACCAAATCCGCTGTCTGATACATCCGGTCACGTTCTTCATCCCAGAGTGAGCCAGCAAAAATAAAATGTTTGGATAATCCGAGTTGTCCAACTAACTCGATTATTTGGGTCTGCATATCTCCCCAACCCGATACCACAAAAACCACATTGTGGTCATAATCAATCACCCGCCGAGCCGCTCGGACAAAATAGTCCACGCCTTTTTGAATCGTGATACGACCATGGTACATCACTATTCGTTTGCCTTGGGCTTTTAACTCAGCTAACGTTGGCTGATGTTTCGTCGGCTCGTATATGTCGCAGCCATTGTGTATCACTGTTACTTTATCTGCGGGTACACCGTGCTTGGTAACAATGATATTTCGCGTAAAGTCACTTACCGCCACGATGGAATCAGCGGCATGAAACGCCTCATACTCAATCGCATAGATGGCAGGGTCCACATTATTACCAGCTGCTTGGTCAAATGACGTCGCGTGCACATGCAAAATGAGTGGCCTCCCAGTAGCAAACTTGGCGGCAACACCAGCCAGATACGACGTCCAGTCGTGCGCGTGAATAATATCGTGTTGTTCTTCTCTAGCAATCTGCGCTGCTAAATGAGCGAAGCGATGCACTTCTTGCAAGATAGTTCGACCATATTGCAGCTTCCGACCAAAATGATCGTAGAGTGTCAGTGTCTCATTTGACTGCTTGTACGGAGCACTAATACCAGGAACTTCAATCAAGCGGAGCATTCGTTCCGTATCCGCAAAGACAAATCGAGCGTGACCAGGTAACACTCGTTGGGTTTTAGGCAATACTAAAATCACCTCTACCCCAGACCGGGCAAGTTCACGGGTAAGACCAAAGCATGCGACGCCAAGGCCACCATTTCTGGCTGGCGGATAATCCCAGCTAAAAGTAAGCGCTTTCATGCGTTTATTTTGTGTGAGCAAAAGATTATGTAAAAGTGGAAGAACAGGTAGCTCACAAGACAATAATAACACCGTAGTACTTAGCTTTCTCTTAGACCTGTTGAGAGATGCGCTGCCATTGACTGTCTCCCACCGCTCTGGTAGTATTCTGGCCACTATGTCACAAGATAGACTCATTAAGTTGGTTACCAAAGGCGACGATCAGGGCGTTGGGGCTGGTCACGTGTATTACACAACCTACAACAACAAAAACAAGAAAGACCCGAGCAAGAAGCACGAAGAACGAAAATACAATCCAGTAGCCAAAAAGCACACGTTGTACAAACAGAAAAAGTGAGTAAAGGAGTGTAACGACTATTACGAACTTTGTTCCGTAAGCCGGCTATACCTAATGCCGGCGAGGAACCACTCCAAGAATCATAGAAGCAAAATGGCCATCCCCAAAGGGACGGCCATTTTGCTATTATTTAGGTAAGTGCTAGAACTAGTTCTTCACTGACAGTTAAGAAAAGTACACTCCTTTACTCACTTTAAAACCGAATCTTTTGCAGGGTCGTACTGCCCTTTGAGCGCTAAACCGTTCATTTTTACTGCATGAAGTAGCGTAGCTTGAGCATCGTCAGTATTTTCTGGCTTCCCTTGCCAGGCCATCAAAAACGGTTCTTCAATTGCCCGTGAAAATGAAAACGTAATCGGCCACGGTTGTACTCCTAAGGCACAGATGGCGTTTAGGTTTGTGGTCGCACGCTTCGGAGTTTGTCCGCCCGAGAGAAAAACAATCCCGCCAGTTTCTGGTGGTACGGACATCGCAAATGTGCGCAACGTAGCGCCAGCTACTTCCGCCGGAGTGGACTGCTTTTCGTAGGCATCTCCAGCTAACACCATCGAAGATTTTAAAATCAATGCCTTCAAGTCAACGCGATATTTCTGTAATACACTAAAGAGCACTTGGAGGGTCTTGGTAGTATCTTTCTCAGCCTCTTGGATCGAGTGGTTGCCAGCAAAAATCACTTCCGGCTCTACCATTGGCACAATCCCCGCCGCTTGAGCGAGCTGCGCGTAGCGCGCGAGCATAACTGCATTCATCTCCAAACAAGCTTCTGATGGCAAATCTTCATCCACCGTAATCACAGCCCGCCACTTCGCAAACCTGGCGCCAAGACTATAGTATTCAGCAAAGCGTTCCGCCAAGTCATCCAAGCCTTGGGTTACTACTTCACCTGGGAAGCCGTGCAAATCATTGATTCCTCGATCAACTTTTATCCCTGGAACAATCCCCCGTGAAAGTAACACATCAGGAAATGGCATCCCGTCATCAGTACTGTTACGCAGTGAAGAATCATACAAAATCACACCCGATAGATATTCGTCCACCCCAGGAGCAGTAAACAACAACTCTCGAAAATCTTGCCGGTGCTCTGGTTCGTTCGGTAAATTGACCATTGCGAGCCGCTTGCCTGCAGTACTATCGCTTTCGTCCGCTGCTAAAATCCCTTTCCCTGGCGCCATGAGCGCCGCTACGGTTTCGTAGAGTTTTGAATGATCTGACATTACTGTAATTCTAACAGACAAGCGCCCGGCCAAAGGCCGGGCGCTGTGGGCAGCTATACATCAGACCACGGGTAGAACTAGACAAGAACAGACCCTGGGCAAGCTTGACTCATGCACTCCTTGGCTGCCCAGCCAAGCCTTCCCAGCCATAGTCGCTTATTTGCTAAGCTTGTCTGGCGTCTGTCCTACGCAAAAACTATCTTTAAGACCTAATCCGCCACCCAATACTAAAGAGATACGTCACCAGCGTCCCGAGCCCGATTACCAAGCCAATAATGACCAGCAATCCAATCTGCGTGTTAGCTTCGCTGTACCCAATCATGCTACTCCTGATAGCATCAGCGAAATAGAAAAATGGGTTAAACCGAGTGATAGTTGCCGCCAAGTCCGGTAAAAACGTGATGGAATAAAATATCCCTCCCAAGTAGGTAAGCGGTGTAATCACAAACGTATTCAATACCTGGAGTTGTTCGAATCCATCCGCCCATAGTGCAACCAAAATCCCAAGCATGGCAAAAATGGCCGCTATAGCCATTGTATACAAGACAAATCCAACTGGATTGACCAGTTGGATAGCACCAAACAACACCCCGACACCCAGAATCAAGAACGCGACCATTAACGCCCGCATAATTGCACTCCCGACAAACCCAAGCAACATCTCAATGTAGGCAAAGGGAGCGATGAGAATTTCTTCAATACTCCTCGTCCAACGAGCAAAATAGAGAGCGCTCGATGCACTGGCAAACGAAGAATTAATAATCGATAACATCAAAATACCTGGAAACACAAACGAAATGTATGGCACCCCAGCAAAGTCATCAATTTTTGTACCAATAACTGAACCAAAAATAAATAAGTAGAGTCCGGCTGAAATCACTGGAGCTATCAGTGTCTGTATAACCACGCGCATGGTCCGCTCGACTTCGCGGCGCACCATTGTATAGAGACCAATCCAGTTTACATTCATACAGATTGACTTACTTTCTTATTATCAGAGCGAGTAATTTCTAAATACCGTTCTTCTACTGATTTTCCGCCACTCATAAACTCTTCTTTGGTACCCTCAGCCACAATTTTGCCGTGGTTAATAATCGCAATTTCGTTGCAAAGATATTGAATCTCTTCTAAATAATGTGAGGTGAGAATGATAGTCTTGCCCCGCTGATTCATTTCTTTTAGATACTCCCACAAGTCATGTCGTTGCTCGACATCAACGCCAGCGGTTGGCTCGTCCAAAATTAATAGATCAGGGGTATGGATGAGCGCCCGCCCCAACATCGCCCGACGTTTGAGTCCCCCGGACAGTTTTTGAAACTTAACGTTTCGATGTTCTTCTAGATCAAACCGTTTAATGAGTTCATCAATCCGTTTCTGCCGGTCTGCCTTCGGAATACCATAGTACCCTCCCATGTAATCCATGAGCTGCTCTGGTGTCGAAAAAATATCGACATTAAACTCCTGCGGTGAGAGACCGACTTTTGTGCGAGCGGTACGATAGTCTGCTACCACGTCAGTGCCGTCGACCAATATTTGTCCGCTCGTAGGCTGCGCGATGCCGGTAATACAGTGAATAGTCGTACTCTTCCCCGCCCCGTTTGGCCCCAATAATCCATAAAACGCACCGCGTGGAATTGATAGCGAAATATTATCTACTGCGAGTTTAGCTCCTTTCCCGGACCCGTAGATTTTGGTCAGGTTTTTAATTTCGAGCATGGGAGTTGCATCCATAACGCAGTAAGCATACCATGTCTGCAACATGACCAGCAAACAAGCCGAGAAGTGGCTTTTAGAAGAAAAATATAACGGCACGAGAACACCTGAATTTTTATTAGACTGTAAGCGGCTCGCCGCCGGCGAGCCGCTGGGGTACGTGATCGGGTGGGTACCATTTTTAGACTGCAAAATTTGGCTCGATGAGCGGCCGCTCATTCCCCGCGCCGAAACCGAGTGGTGGATCGAGAAAGCAATTCAAACTATGAAGGCGGCGCTGATGACTCCGAAGACTCAGCAGGTCCTCGCTCAGAGTAATTTCGCTGCGGATGCTTCGCTATCGAAACCACCAGCGCCGCCTCTTATCTCTGTCCTCGACCTCTGCGCCGGTTCGGGGTGCATTGGCGTTGCGGTCGCGAAAGCGGTGCCGGAGGCGGGGGGGGGGGGGGGGGGGGGGGGGGGCCCCGCCCCCGCCCCCCCCCCCCACCCCCCCAACCACAAAAACAAACAC
>CAYGTP010000004.1:0-11009 GCA_964352875.1 uncultured Candidatus Saccharibacteria bacterium | reverse complement strand
GCGCCTCCTCCCCACCATCAAAAAGAATCTCCAAGAAAATGGTATCACCAGCTCGCGCTACCGAGTCTTCGAGTCTGACCTTTTTAGTGTTTTCCAAACTCTGAACCATGACACCAAAAAAACCGCTGTCTTGGATGAAGTTCAAGGCACGGGAAGTGAGACGAATGAGCCGTATCAAGTATACGGTAAGGAGTCGAACAGGGCCCGTAACGCAGAAACTCGCCAAGACAGCGGTTTTTTGTATGATTTTATTCTCACTAACCCTCCCTACATCGACCCGGCACTCGACCGCACCGAACCATCAGTAAAAGAGTACGAACCCTACAGGGCGCTCTATGGCGGACAGGGCGGCGTCGAACTGATTGAAAAAATAATCGCCGCCGCGCCCGCTCACCTTACCCCCCGAGGCCAACTGTGGATCGAACACGAACCAGAACAAATCAACGCCATTCAGCAATGGGCGGCTCAGCACGACTGCACCTGCACAACCCACACCGATCAGTACAATATACCTCGCTATTCAATCCTCACCATGGCACAATAATCAGATGCTGGATCAAAACACCATTATCCCAATAGACACACTCTTCCCAATTATTATTCACTGGGCAGCAGTGATCGGATTATTTATTTTTGTAATCTACAGTTTGTTTTTGGTTTACCATTGGTTTGCGTACGGCACTACAACCAAAACTAATCAGATTGCAACGTTTGTTTATTTTTGTGTCACCATCCCCTTGTTGGTTATTATGTACATCTTTCTTCCTACTGTATGAACCCCCTTTATGAAAAGATAAAGCTAGAAGCTAACGAAACCGTCCTCCGCGTGATTAGACGACACTGGTTTGTCCTCTCGATACAACTCTTTGGACTGGTGGTTAGTGCGTTATTACCTTTTCTAATATTGATAGCGTGGCTATTGTTTGGAAAAGATTTTCCCCTTACGCTCGATCTCACAATCTGGAGTGACTATCTTATATTCGCGATGACTGGTTGGATTCTCATCCATGTAATGGCCCTCGCGTACACCTGGACCGAATGGTATCTCGACCTCTGGATTATTACTGATCGTCGCATTATTAGTATTGATCAAAAACGTCTCTTTAGTCGCCAGGTTGGTAGCTTTAGACTCGAACGTCTGCAAGATATGAATATTGAAATCAACGGCATCATCGCGACGTTTCTCAATTACGGTAACGTCGAAGCCCAGACTGCCAGCGGCTCAGAAGAAGAATTTCAAGCCAAAAACCTTCCTGACCCCCGCGGTATCAAAGCCCTAATTCTGGAATCAAGTGACTATCGCATGCACAACGTCCGCAAAAACGATCCCAACGAAACTAGTTGGTAAGCAGCTCGCTATATACCTAACAACAAAGAGCCGCGACTACGTCGCGGCTCTTTGTTGTTTTATTAACTGACACTACACCTCGTCCGCTTCGTAAACTACTGTAAAGGTAAAGGTCTTAGTTCCATCATCTGGAGAAGCAATTGTAATTGAATAATCTCCTTCTGGCGGCACTTCACGAAACTGAATTAAACTACACCCAGCAACCAGTAACGAATTAGCCAAAGGATCATCAGTTGGACCAGTTTTGGTAATACCATCAGCTGGGATTATCGGTGTGGAAGAAGTTGAGTCACTACAAGTTGTATTAGGGAAATGGGATTCAATAGCAACATTATTTGGTCGTACCCCACCGACCACAACCACTGGAGTCAAAGGAATTATTTGGCTGCCGTCTGATTGGGTAACAATTTCTCCATCTATGATTGATGGTATAGAGTCTTCTAAGTTCTGGATATCTTCACCTGTACCAGGATCCCCATTCACAGGCTCAGAAGAGTACGACAGTGTCATTGCACATATTGCCTCGTTACCAGCCTCATCACTAAATGTTGCTGTAATAGTTTGTGGTTCTTCACGAACATTTGTGTATCCGACTAATCCATTCGCACTGTTAACATCTAGCGTATTTAGAGTCGATCCATCACCACCAGCAAGCACCATGTTAGTCGCACCGATATGTGACCAACCAAAGTTTATGCTTCCTGATTCAGTAAACACTTTATTTCTTTGATCTTCTGACATCGTGTCAGTTACAAAAAATGGAATATTGGTATTTACATGGGTCGCTGTCAATGTACAGCTCACAGGATTTGCATTTGTCATATCGTCACCATCCTCCTCATCGTCTGAATTATTGTTGGTAGCTGCAGCATACGCTTGTGCCATCCAGCTATTAGGGTCAAGTACGGTAATGGAGTTTGAATC
The DNA here is from genome assembly GCA_964352875.1 of uncultured Candidatus Saccharibacteria bacterium. GTDB lineage: Bacteria > Patescibacteriota > Minisyncoccia > Phycocordibacterales > UBA918 > OLB19. Next base: position 8,737 of record CAYGTP010000004.1, on the reverse strand, counting down.
ACAGCTTATCAATGTCGGCGTAATGACTAAACTCGGTCCCCCACCAAACCCTTCGAAGTACACGTCCGAAGCAGAGAAAGTGTAGTCTCCTGGATCTGCCAGATCGTCAGTATTCAGAGCAACCGTTGCTTTTACTTTCTTATTCCATTGTTCCTGAATTTTTGGCATCACGCGTATCTCATAGAGACCGTTCTGTTCGGGACTTTGCACACTAGCCAAGTCTGCGACAGTATTCCAGCCAAGCTCCCGTTCGATGTCTCGGCGTGACTTACCAGCCAAGGTCTCTGTACCGCCTGGCCCCCGGACTTCAATGGCGCCCAAATATACATCGTCTGTAAGTTCTCGTGTAAGCCATTCTTTGGCTGGTTCATACCAAAAATCTGATTCTTGCAAGTTGGCTGGAACACCGATATCAATGACTGACACTTCGATGTCTTGTCCTGCCACTACAAAATTTTCTGCTACGCCATTTACAAGTACATTAACTTGACATCGAGGTAATACTCTTCGTAATTCTTGCACAGAAAGTGGTGCAGCGCTGTAGGAGTATCCGCCATAGCCGGCTGCGCCCGCGTCAGATCCACCGTTCATATCACCGCCACCAGAACTACTGGGAGCTTCGCCTCTATCGGCTCCAACTCCAGTATTTGGACCACCACTGTTCGTTGAGCCTGGAGCATCTCTGTCACCTGGACTTGGGCTAGCGTCACTTGCAAATGCAAAATACGGATTTAGTACAGAGGTAAGACATATCGCCAACAAAACCAGTAATGAGAATAAGTTACCTGCTATAGTTTTCTGTTCCATATTATTCTCCAGTTATAACTAATAAATTTTCAGCGGCAGCGGCTTCATATCTGGCTTGGTAAGCCTCGCTGTACGGTAGAATCTCGAAGTAGCGTTCAGCCAAACCGGCGCCCGCTTTTGTACTGATGTCAAAAGAAACACCCGCCGTCTCACGGTTGTCGACGACTGTTTGTGCGCTGCTGAGGTACACGTCGGCGTTTAGCGGATCAAGGCGGGCGAGGAGGAAGGCCGCCGTGAAGGCGCGCGCCGCGGTGACGTCAGGAAACTGTGGTGCCGGCGGCACGGCGGCCGTGACAGCCAGTGTGTCGTCATAGTACTGCGGCGGTGCGACGTCGTAGCGGATACTTTCAGCAATCGCGTACGCTTCGACTTCAGCCAACAGCGCATCTAACAATTCTTTCGTTTTCGGCACGCGTTCGCCGCTTACAATCTCGCCAAGCGTTTGCTCTTCGCCAATCCACATCGCATAGATATCGACGTTGGTGTCAACCACTTGTGCCGTTAGTTCCGGTGAACGATACTGCGCTAGTTTCTGCAACAGTCCGAGTTCGGTCTGTACTCTGTCGAAGGTCAGCCCATCAATCAGTAAAGACGGGCCAATGGCTGCAGCTGGATTCGGGATAAATACCGGCACATATTCCGCTTTGGCCGCATAACTCGACTCCACCGTGGCTACTTCGGAGAACGACGGGTAGTCTGCGAGACTCGCAGGACTAGTTGCCAGTGGTGGCGAAGTGGGACGAAGAAAATCTGGATCAATAAACGTCGCATAACCCCCCACTCCCAGAGCCACTACCACTACCACTGCTAGTGCGCCGACCATGGTGCCGACAATTTTGGTGTGATGCGAAGGTTCAGTGAGTACAATCTCTTCAGGTTGTTGCTGGGCTACATAGGCCGCTGCATCGATTGGTGCATTGGTTTGTTCATCTGCCTGCACTGAAACATTCGGGTTTGATTCTTTTAGTGGATCCATAATAAAAGGCTACGTATAATAGTTACTTGTAGTATACCGTTGGACCGCCGGGTGAATAATTTGTAATGTGTACAACTGCCTAATGCTGTGGTCAGATGCCAGAACGATCAGCAACTCCTGCAATGTAGTTGCCAACTTGAGGCTCCACCCGTACAATCTGCTTTACAACATATGAAAAAATTATCAACCGATTCTTACAAAGGCGTGCGAGATTTCTATCCCGAAGACATGGCGGTACAGCGGTATATGTTTGACGTTTGGAGTCAGACAGCAGAGAGCTTTGGTTTTGAGCGGTATGACGCATCTGTCCTCGAGCCAGCCGACCTCTACCGAGCCAAAGGGGCTGAAAACGCTGAAATGGTAGATGAGCAAACCTACACTTTTACCGACCGAGGCGACCGCGAAGTCACCCTCCGACCCGAAATGACCCCAACGGTAGCGCGGATGATTGCCGGCCAGCGGCGCGAACTTTCCTTTCCAGTCCGCTGGTACTCCATCCCCAACCTCTTTCGCTACGAACGTATGCAGCGGGGTCGCCTGCGCGAACATTGGCAACTTAACTGTGATATGTTTGGCGCTGACGATTTCACCGCTGACGTTGAAATAATCGCACTAGCGCACCAGATTTTTATGAACTTTGGGGCAGATGAGTCGATGTTTGAAATTCGGGTCAACAATCGCGCAACCATGACCTCCGCCTATCAGGCCTTGGGTATTACAGATGGTGAGACGGTGACCGCCATTACGCGCCTCAATGATCGCAAAAACAAAATTACTGTCGACGAATACCTGACTCAGCTAACTAACATCATTAAAGACGCTACGCTGGCTACCCAAGTCAAAGATCTGATCGAATCTACCGACCCAGACAATGATCCCGTAATGGCCGGACTCCAAGAACTCGGCATTACTAATGTTGTTTTAGACCGGTCAATTGCGCGTGGTTTTGACTACTACACCGGCACGGTGTTTGAAATTTTCGATACCGACCCGGAAAACAATCGTGCCATGATGGGTGGTGGACGCTATGACAATCTAACCGAACTCTTTGGTGGTGACGCTATTTCAGGAATTGGTTTTGGTTTTGGTGACGTCACGCTAAGGAATTTTCTCGAGAGCCATAATCTGATGACCGCCAATATCACAGCTCCGACCCTCGTCATTATCCCAAACGAAGTGGCACTTAACATAGCCGGGCAAAAACTAGCCCAACAATTTCGCACTGCCGGCATTAGCGTCGCTGTCGATATCGGTGATAAAAAAGTCGGCAAAAAAATCAGCCACGCCGCCGACGCGATGAGTACCTACGCGCTTGTCTTTGGGGCGGATGAATTGGCAAGTGGCACCTTTACGCTTAAAAATTTAGCTGAAAAAACTGACCTAACTGGAACCGTCGAGGAACTGCTCGCACACATGGAACTCTAGGTTTGCTAGTATATAGTGACTATAAGCGGCCGTTACGCTATCAATCGAGACTGCCGAGAAAACACCAGCTGTTTTTTCTCTTACTAACTACGTTATTAATGGCTGTTTTGATACATGATGGTAGAATAACCATCGCAAAAGACAGTGGCTGGGTATGTAATTTTGTGTAAGACTTGGCCTAACGGCCCGGAGTGCCCAAAATACATACCCAGCCACTGTTTTTGCTACACTGTTACGTATGCGATATATCGTTTTTGACCTTGAAACCCAAAATATCTTTTCTGAAGTAGGCAGCAATGACGCCTCAGCACTCGATATTTCCGTGGCGACAGTCTATGATTCAGAGACAAAAATTTTTACTACAGTGACGGTTAATGAACTTGATCAGATTTGGCCGATTATCGAACAGGCTGACGCACTCGTTGGCTACAACAGTAATCACTTTGATATACCGCTGTTGAACAAATACTACCCGGGTGATCTCACCCAAATCAAAAGTATTGACCTCCTTGAGGACATCCGGCAATCACTCGGGCGTCGCCTGCGACTCGACGACGTCGCTAAAGCGACAGTAGGAGCCAAAAAATCTGCGGACGGTCTCCAGGCCGTCCGCTGGTGGCGAGAAGGAGAAGTAAAAAAAGTAATGAAATATTGTGAGCAGGACGTCAAAGTTACCCGCGACGTATTTGAGTACGCCCTCCAAAACGGCCATGTCAAAGTGAAAGACGGCTTCCGTATCCGTGAGATTCCACTCGATACGTCAGCCTGGACAGTTAAGCAAGACTCTGCCCTCACCCATTCACTGTTTTGATCAAATAGCTCTTAGCCAAAAACTACAATAAATACCACAAATCCAGCCAAGATAAGTCGGTACCAAATAAATGGCCAGAGGGTATGGCGTCGGACAAAACTGAGCATAAAATGAATCGCTGCCAATCCCGTAATAAACGCGGTTACCGCGCCCACCAATACTGCTCCCCACGCCACTGCGTCTGGTGACTGAATCAATTCTATCAATTTTTTACTCCCGGCTCCGAGCATGACTGGTACCGCCAACAAAAAAGCAAAGCGCGCAGCTTCGCTTCGTGACAGACCAAGTAGCATCCCGCCAGCAATCGTCGCGCCCGAACGTGACATCCCCGGTATCAACGCCAACGATTGAAATAATCCAATTTTAAAACCCTTTTTTACATCCATCTCATTTAGTTGAGGTGACCGACTATAGATCCATTCTGCATAGGCAAACAACACCGACCCTGCAACTAAGACCCCAGCGACCAAAAGTGGAGAACGAAACGTTGATTCCATTAATGATTCAAGGCTTAACCCCAACAAAACCGCCGGAATGGTACCAATTGCCAGTGCATAGAGTAATGTCAGATCTGATTGCTGAACTGGTAGCTTACTGAGTTTTCGGAGTGCGGTATTAACCAGTACCCACAAATCTTTGGAAAAATATAAGATCACTGCGGACGCAGTAGCGAGGTGTAAAATTGCATCAAACGCCAACGCATCAGTGCTGGTAACCGAAAATAATTCTCGAGCTAAAATCAAGTGACCGGTCGAAGACACTGGTAAAAATTCAGTAATTCCCTGGACGACACCGAGTACAAAGGCTTCAAAGATTCCCATGCCAGCGATTATAGCACGCACCCCAGGACCCGTGGTACAATCACCATATATTAGTTGTAGATACGATATGGACACTTTTGATACTCAACCGAAACAATCAACGTCGCTTGGCATCCCAATTGCTATTATTTTTGGCTTTGGTTTGGTGGCTGCCGCAATTTTTTTTAGTGGTAACAATCCACTCGCAGCACCGCAAGCAGCTACTGCTCCTACTGTCGCTCCAAATGAGCAAGTTGCCGCTGAAAACGGGGAAATTCCCCCAGTGAGCGAAGCAGATTATATTAGAGGCAATCCTAATGCCACGATTGTGTTAGTTGAATATTCTGACTACGACTGCCCATTCTGTAAACAATTCCACAACACCATGAATCGAATTATTGATAAGTACGGTGCCAACGGTGACGTAGCTTGGGTCTACCGTCACTTCCCACTCCAACAACTCCATCCTAACGCACCGACAATCGCCGTAGCAGCAGAATGTGTAGGTGAACTTGGCGGCAACAACGCCTTTTGGATTTTCTCAGATCAAGTTTTTGATCAACGCGGTACCAATGAGCCAACCAATATGGCTAGACTGAGCGAATTTGCCGAAACAGCTGGGGTAGACGCGGCTGAGTACGAAGCGTGTATGACGAGCGGTAGACATCAGGAAAAAGTGGCTCAGAGTGTCCAAGAAGCCTTTGATGCGGGAGCTCGTGGTACCCCGCACACCTTTGTCTTGGTCGGAGACCAGCAAGGTATCATTAATGGTGCGCAACCATTTGAAAACGTTGACCGTATCATCGGTAACTTGATTGGCCAAATCGGTGGCACCGCCCCGGAAACTGCTGAATAAGCTGCAAGCAATAGTAAAACGCCGGCCCCAAAGGGGCCGGCGTTTTACTATTGCTTCCCGCGCAACATCGCTACCAAATGGCAATAGTCACTCTCGGTTGGGTCACACGCTTCATCCAACCATTCACCCGCAGCCAACCGAGCGACCGCCACTTTGATAGCATGGCGTAGTTCAGTAACCTCTTCGTCAGTAATCACAAACGTCTCTTCCCGCACTTCACCTTTAGAGGTTGGTTCCACAAACGACAGTGTCATCGTGCGGCACCGATATTCTGGCTCGCCCAATTCTTGGAGTAACAAAGCATAAAATATCAGCTGTCGCTTATAGTCGCCGCTATCGGTTTTGGTTTTACCTTCAATAGCATTGCGGCTGCGGGGTTTGCCTGTTTTATAATCAACCACTTGGAGGAGTTGGCCTGAATCACTCCAGTCCAATCGATCTAAATTACCTTTGAGGGGAATTTCAGGGATATCAGGACAATCAGTCATAAACGACACCGTAATAGCGAACTCTTCCCGAGTGCGTTTCGGTACACTCTGTAACAAATGAGGACGGTATATGACCAAAGCTTCAATCCCCCGCTCCAACAACTGACTAAACTCTGCGGTGGTGAGTGGTAGACGCTTGAGAGCAGTTTCCAGAGCTGTCCGCATAGCTGAATCAGACAACGGATTTCCAGCCGTTGCGGCTTTACTCGCCTGCTCCAACACTGAGTGAATCGCTGTTCCATACAACATCGGCAACGCTTGAACTTCTGGAATCCGTAGAATATTTCGGTACCAATAATTCCACGGTGACGATACGTAATTATTAAAAGAAGTCGCCGAAAATCCTCGTTCTGCTATTAATTGACGCACCAAAGCAACCGGAATTGTAGCCGTTTCGTCAGGAGCAGTGATAGCTGCTAATACGTCGAAGTCCTGTTCTGCCAGGTCGGTCGCTACCACAGACCACTGACTCTCGTCACAGTCGTCCAATAACCGGGATGGTATCAAGACTTTTCCTTCACTGTTCTGTGCGGCGTCTGACAACAACAATGTGTCCTTGGCACGAGTCATCACAACGTAAAGCAGTCGTCGTTCGTCATCAAGCGCAGCGTCCTCGGACACCTCCGCATGCTTTGCTACCGGTATAGTAAAGTACGTCGCTCGACTCTTCCCACCCCACCCACTATCAACCAAATGTGGCGCATAGACTACACTGAACTCTAAGCCTTTTGACTTGTGAGCTGTCATAACCTGCACCGCTTGATCGCTCGTTGCGATAAATGGCGCCTGTACTGGTAATTGATACTGTTCCAACTGCACAAATAATTGATTGACGTCAGCCAGCGTTGCAGTAGCCTTAGCTCGGACCAGCGCCTCTACCTCATCATACAAGCGCCGCACGACTCTTGGGCTATCTACTGATGCTTTTGTACTGGCGTAGTCTTTTAATCCACTTGCTTCGATCAAATATGCCAAGATTCGGTGTGGTCCGGTAGTGAGCGTTTGGGCTTTGGCAGTTTGTAGGACCGTTGCAATACTTTGCACACCGGCTGGATTAGTCAATCCTAGTTCACTACACACTGCGACGTCTTCAATAATTTGACGGAGCGACTGCTGACTCCGACGCGCAGCAAGCAACTTCACCACATCTGTGGCTGGTAAACCCCAGTACGGCGCATGCACTAATGCAACCAAAGTTGCTTCATGGCTCGGTTCCACTACTGCTCGTACCAACGTACGAATTGCACTGGTAATCGGATGGGCAAGAATATCACCATCGGCCGACGCCGTAACCGGTATACCTGCAGTTCGCAACTGGGTAGTCATCGCTTCGACTTCGCGGTTAGTTCGGACAATCACAGCGATCTCTGAGGGGTCTATGCCCGCTGCCAGCCGAGTGGCAATATCTTGTGCCAGCCAAGAATCTTCCACGCCTTGATGAGAAAAGCTCCGCCTTTCAATTGTTGCTTGCGGTACCACGGCCGCCGTTAACGGAATTCGAAGCCGCGCCAGCGCTTCGTCATCAGTGGCGATTAAACTATGTGCAACATCAAGAATCACTTGCCCCGATCGATAGTTATCTGTCAGCTGAATAGTTTTGGTTTGTCCAAATACGTCTTCAAAATATAAAAAATTTTCCAGTGAAGCTCCCTGAAATCGATAAATCGCTTGTTTTTCGTCACCGACCACAAATACATTTGGACGATCTTGTCCAGTCGCCAAGAGTTCTAAGAGAGCGTTTTGGCTACCATTTACGTCCTGATGCTCATCAGCGTGGATATATTGATAAGTCTCCTGCACCTGCAACCGCATCGATTCATCACGCTGTAATGCCACAATAGTTTCCGTGATCATGTCATCAAAGTCGTACCAACGATTAGCGCGCAAGAGTGCTTCGTACTGACGATAGACGGTCAACAATGCTCGGTTCTTGGCTAGTCGCTTTTCTAAATCCAAATACTCGCCCCGCACCTTACCCTTATGTGCACCAGATTGGTGTACCCGTTCTATGCCGGCCAGCTGTGTCTCTTCTGTTACCAAGTACGCTGCGTATGTATCTGGGGTAACATATTCACGTTTTAACGTTTGGAGAGCACTCAAAAGTTTAGTGACGTAAAAGCTTGGATTCCCCACTGGACGAAGTAAGGCAAGTGCTTCATCTGCCAGAATTGTCTCAACCAACGTAATCCGCTCCAATTCTGTCACTGGTCGACCGCCAATAATGCGTTCGTACGAATCGGGGTACCGGCCGATCAACTGATTGGCCAAGCCATGAAACGTATACACCGGTATCCGGTACGCCAGACTCCCAATGATGTGCCGTAAGCGTTGCCGCATTGCTGCCACGCCAGACTCAGTAAATGTGAGCGCCAAAATCTGCTCTGGAGCCGTATCGGTCTGCCGTAAAATATTAGCAATGCGCAGCGCCAATATTTGAGTCTTACCGGTCCCAGGTCCAGCCACCACCATCACCGGACCATCGATACTATCAACCGCGTCGCGCTGGGCGGCGTTAAAATAAGCATACGCCACAATGAACGCCGCCACAGACGCCATAACAGTTCGGCGATAACA
>CAYGTP010000003.1:27791-58342 GCA_964352875.1 uncultured Candidatus Saccharibacteria bacterium | reverse complement strand
CCTCAATTGAGCATATAACGGGGAATGATACTCACACCCTAACTGGTATCGAGACTCTAGGGAGAGACCTAGCCAAGATAAGGCAAAAGAGAATGGCCGTGTACGCGGCTCGCTGATGAAGATTTAGATACTAAAAACGAGGCCGAAGAATACCTGGGGGCTGAAAATGGCAAGTAGCCGTTGGGCCGAAGTCCGTTGATGGTTGAACAAAAGAGGGGTGAATTCTAAAAGGATTCACCCCTCTTTTGTATTACTCAATCTGCCCTCGCAGCTGCTGATAGTCAGTGTAGCGGAGCCGGATATCATCCCATAAATTGTTAGTCAGACTAGTATTGGTTGGCCGGGAGGCAGTAGTTTTACTGATTTCAAATAGATCACAGAACACGTTTACTTCTGTGCCAGAAAAGCCTGCCAATAGAAATTCTTGGTCGATTTGATTTTTGATGAATTGTAGATGGCCATTCATGGTCATTAGTGTATCGGTAATAAACTGGCTGTCTTGACTGAGACTAGCAATACCACTGGCAAGCAAACCAGCACTAGACTGTTGGTTGTATAGAGCAAGTAGATTAGTAAAGCTTTCGTTTGGAATTAGTCCGCGATCTACAAACGCTTTCGCATACTCAAGTTGTTGCAATTCTGTGAGTGCCGGATCAGTGAGGTAGAACCGTACTGTTTGGCTGATGAAGTTAGTACAGCTTGTGGTTGGCTCGAGAGCAGTCATGGCAATCGATATAGACTCAGATTTTGCAGGTAGTACAACAGGATCAGCGACTGGATCAGGCGCAGCCGGTGTCTTTGGATTAGGGCTGTTAGTATCAAACGGGGTAAATTGTCGTTCAGTAGTCGGTAGTGAGAGGCAGGGGCCAGTACCGATCGGATTTATGTAGTCTGGGCAAGGGGTGTTTTCGCCGCTAAAGCCAAAGCTTCCGGCTAGCAAATTTACGATACCCCAAATACTTATAATTATCACAAATGCTGTAACGCCGTAAGTTGTTTGCGCCCGGGCGTTCTCCTGGGCTTTCTCGTTATCGCCTTCCAGAATAAAATACCGAACTGCATTCCAAGCAAAGAATAAAAATGCTAAGGCAAAAAGTACTGGAATAATTGTGGTGTTTATAAAACCACCAGTATCTACAATATATTGTTGAATCGATTGTGCTGAAGCAATTGTCGGAGTGGCAATTACAAAGAATAGGGTAATGATGAATGGGTGTTTCATATTAGTGACTATAGTGTACCGCATATGCGCGGGCTAGAAGCCACGAGTTGACAATTGACAAAACTTCTTTTTTAGGTATAGTATTAACCAGATTGGTCCACTCTGGACCAGTGTAGAAGCGCCACAGAGCGCAAATGTGAGGAGAAGGCAGTGAAAATTTTTTTTGCCAGCGCGCTGGCGCTGGCGCTGGGGATCGTAGGCCTGCTGATCGCGGTTGCGATCATCAACGTCATCAACATGCCCGTGGGGTATTTCACCCCCGGGCCGTATGGCGACGAGTGCGTTGCCTTCTTCATCGACGGGGAGGTCGATGAAGGGGTGTGCGAAAACCCTCCTCGCCGCTACGTTCGGGAGTGGCTCGCTCCTGGCGCCGGTCCCGCCACGGTGCGGCGAATATACAAAGAGGGCTGAGATCGGCCGGCGGGGCGCGGGGGCATTCATTTGTCACCGACGCACCCCGCCGGCCTTTTCAATTTTACGCACGGAGTCATACCTATATTGCTTTTGGCAAGCTTTTCACCATACCGCGCCCACCCTTACATTTTTTAGTGTAATTTGCTATAGTGCAGGGCACTTTTGCGACTGTAGCTCAGGTGGTTAGAGCGCGTCACTGATAATGACGAGGTCCCAAGTTCGAGTCTTGGCAGTCGCACAATTTCACGCCGAGGTGGTAGAGCGGTTCGACAGTGTCCCACACTGTCTCACCTGATAATGACGAGGTCCCAAGTTCGAGTCTTGGCAGTCGCACATTGATTTTATTTTTTTGAAAATAGAGTAGTCGAGCGTGTAAAAGTTATCTTTTTACTTGATAATGACGAGGTCGCATAACATATACGTTTAGGTATACTAACGGTCATGACCGAAAATCTATTAAAAAGAGCTTCTTGGCTGGAGTTACTCTATGATTTGGCCTTTGTGGCGTTGGTCGCGCAGCTGACTTATTTGGCAGCCGCACATCATCATACAGTCGCTGACGTGCTGAATATTTTTATTATAGGCTACACGATTTTTATTGCTTGGTGGGCCACCACAGCTAATCGTAATTTGCAGGACACCGAGACTACCAAAGACAAGTTGCTAGTACAACTGCAGATGATCGGGGCTTTCATTATGAGCATTACCATGCCGGCGGTGTTTGACGGATCATACGCGGGCTACTTTGGTGCGATGGCGGCGATCCGTTTCTTGCAGACTTTTATGATGTTGCGGATGTATCGCATGAACCCAGCAAATACACCGCAGACATACAATATGATGCAAGGTTTTACGATTGCCGGAACACTTTGGTTCGTCTCTAGCTTGATGATTGATCCATATCACTTTGTGATAGCCGGCGCAGCTTTAACGATTGATATTTTTACACCGCTGACTAAAGGAAAAGGAAATAAAGTATATATGCTGAACGTTGGTCATTTACAGGAGCGCCTCGGCCTGTTTTTGATGTTGGTGTTGGGCGAATCAATGTTGGTCGTGGCGTTAGCGAATACGGCGATCTCGACTGGTATTGTGCAGCCGACGATTGTTTTGTCTGGCCTGGCAATTGTACTAGCAATTTGGTGGCTGTATTTTGAATATATGGAACGTATCGGTGAAGGCGTGCGCCCCAAAAACTTATTTGTATTCTTACAAGCCCATGGCTGGTTGTATGGGAGTTTGATTCTCTTGGCGGCTGGCTACAAAGAGGCGATTTATCACGTTACACCAAGAGCTACGGATATGGTATTGATTACGCTTGGCCTGATCGGTGTTACTGTCTCGTTGACATTTATTCGCACCGCTCTCCACGGACACTACTGGGTCAGAACGAGTTATGCCGTCGGCGTAGGGCTGCTGTTTGCCGCTATCAGTGCATGGGGAATTACGGCGGGAGAAACATATGTCAGTCTCTTGCTCAGTGTTGTAGTGACAGTACTGGTCGCGGTGTTTGGGACGAAGCGGATTGTCCGTTACTCAAAATAGCAACATAAAAATATTTGAGGCTCCATAGGCGAGGGCAGCTTGGTTGACGATGTTGCCGAGGATGAGCGGGATAACGAGTTGGCGGAATTTAAACCCCATAATAGCGAGAGGAATGAGAATGGCTTCGTTCGGAAACGGTACCACGGCAGCGTATACAAATACCAGTGGCAACAATAGTGTGTAGTGATGCTCATATAAATAAGCTATCCGACGATACGAGTGTGGGTAGTGTTCTTCCACGTATGACTTGCTCCATTTGCCGAGGATGTAACCAATCAAGTCAGCTACAAGTGTGCCGAGTGCTAGGGTCAGGATGATGATTGGCATCCAGAGTCCCGCCGCTTGGAAGACTGGGGTAAAGGTCGCCGCTGGTACTGGAATTAAGATGTTGATACCGGAAATTACTGCCAAAACAAACACTCCAAAGTATCCAAATTGGTTGATGATATTCTGGGCGATGTTATTGGTAGAAACAAAATCAGCCAAGAAAAAAGCAGCAGCGACGACCGCCAGAAATAGCGTAATTAATATAAGGAGCCTGGTTACTTTACGCGCCAGTTGCATAGTGCGTTTAGTGTAGCATGCTGATTTTAACCGATTGTTTTCAATAGGTTTCGAGTTCGGTAGTTTGTTGTCCGATGGCTTGTAGTTCGTTATTTACTTTGAGTGTAAGGTTGAGGGTAAAGATGGCAAATACAATAATTAGCGTCCAGGCTACGTAGGGAAAAATTTTGTATTTCTCTAAGGTGAATTGCATCACTAGTAGTGTAGCAGGGGACGGCTGGTGTTTTTAGTAGTTTTTCTCTATGATGGAACGGATGGAATCTGCCAATCACTTCAAAGATAAAAAAATCACTGTAATGGGACTAGGGCTGCTTGGGGGTGGAGTGGGAGACGTGGCGTATCTGGCGGAAGCGGGCGCTGAATTGATCGTGACTGACATGCAGTCTGAGACAGCGCTGGTAGAGTCTCTTACAATGTTAGCAGCGTATTCAGGTATTACTTACCGACTCGGGGGTCATGACGAAGCTGATTTTAAAGACCGAGATATGATCTTGGTAGCGCCAAGTGTGCCACTCGACTCGCCGTATTTGGAAATAGCGCGCGCCTCTGGCGCGCGCCTAGTCGGCGCCGCCGCGCTCTTTGCGGAATTGTCCGGGGTCCCGATTATTGGCATCACCGGTACCAGAGGTAAGTCGACTACAACGATGATGATTCATCATGTGCTCTCGGTGGTGACCGGTGAAAATATACTGCTTGGAGGCAATGTACGAGGCGTCTCCAATTTGCAGTTACTGACACAGGTCAAGCCAGATGCAGTTGCAGTAATGGAACTAGATTCTTGGAAACTCCAAGGCTTCGGGTGGGCGGAAATTAGTCCGCAGATTGCAGTGTTCACTAACTTTATGGAAGACCACCTTAATTACTATCAGACAGCTGGCCTGTCTACCGAGGCAGCCATGGATGCGTACTTTACTGACAAAGCAAATATATTTAGGTATCAAGAACCAAGTGGGGTATTGATTACGACTCCAGAAGTGTTTGCCCGGGCCAAGGCAACCAAGGGATTGACCTTAGGACAAGAAGTTATCTTGGCGGACGCGTCTGTAATACCGGATGATGCACTCTTGGCCATGCCAGGCGAACATAATCGCTTAAATGCTGCATTGGCGTATGAGGCGCTCAAGGCCCTGAGCCTGACTGACGAAGAAATTTGGCCAGCCCTAGCGAGTTTTGGTGGCGTAGAAGGACGCCTGCAATATCTGGGAGAATTTGATGGAATAAAAATCTACAACGATAATAATTCTACTACACCGGCCGCTACCATTGCCGGCTTGCAGGCATTGGGTAACGATGTGCTGCCGAATATTGTATTAATCGCTGGCGGGTCATACAAAAATCTTGACCCAGCGGCACTTGTACCAGTGATACAGCAGTATTGCAAAGCGGTATTTTTACTACCGGGTACTGGAACAGACAAGCTAATACCGATGGTAGCTACTATCGCTAAACCAGGTCTTCATATTGAGCAAGTTGAGACGTTGGCTGGTGCGGTGGCGGCGGCGCGAAGCGCCGCCGCCCTTGGTGACATCATTCTTTTCTCACCGGCCTTTGCGTCGTTCGGGATGTTTAAAAATGAGTATGACCGCAACGATCAGTTCATGAAATTGATACGACAATATGAATCCTAACATTGAAAAAATCCATCTAATTGGCATCGGTGGCATTGGTATCTCGGCGTTGGCGCGGTTGTATGTGCATGAAGGTAAGCAAGTCAGTGGCACGAACGATAACGAGAGTCCACAGACGCTCGATGCACTCCGGCAGGCTGGGGTAGCGATTTCACTTGAAACCACCGTGTTGCCGGAAGCTGATATGTACGTCTATAGCGACGCCTGGACGACACTTAATCCGGGCATTATTGAACAAGCGCGAGCGACTGGCAAGCCGGTCAAAGATTACTTTGCAGCGCTGGCTGAAGTAGCCAATGAATATTATTTGATTGCGGTGGCGGGAACTCACGGCAAGAGTACAACAACGGCCATGGTGATCGATATATTGGCCGCCGCTGAGTATGATCCCTCAGGCGTCGTGGGTGCGCTGAGGGCCAAAAGCAAAAGCAACTTCCGCGCCGGTAAGAGTAAATATTTTGTAGTTGAAGCCTGCGAATACCGACGGCACTTTTTACATTTCAAACCTGATGTACTGGTGATTACTAATCTAGAACACGAGCACGTTGATTATTATAGTGATCTCGCTGATGTGCAATCAGCATTTCGGGAATTAGCCAACCGAGTACCCAGCGATGGGGCAGTGATCGCAGATACAGCCGATGTTAATCTCGTTCCGGTGCTTGACGGACTCACTGTCAAAGTAATTGATTACCGGGCTCAGCTTGATTTGACTCTGAAGCTCACCCAACCCGGGATGCATAATCGCCTGAACGCCGCTGCCGCGTCAGCCGCTGCTGGATTCATTGGGATTGATAGCGATAGGCAACATCAAGCGCTTGAGCATTTTGCTGGTACTGCCAGGCGGTTTGAATATCGTGGGGCTTGCAATGATGCGGCAGTGTACGATGACTACGCCCACCACCCAACTGAAATCACTGCGGCAATCAGTGGTGCGCGTGAACTTTACCCCAATAAAACGATTGTGGCTGTTTTCCAGCCACATACCTATTCGCGTACCAAGGAACTGTTTGCTGATTTTGCCCGAGCCCTTGGTTTGGCAGATCGCGTCCTCTTGGTACCAATCTACGCTGCGCGTGAGACTAATGATACCGGTGTGTCTAGTCGAGAGTTGGCGGTCAAAGCACTTGAATATAATAAAAACGTGCAATTCTATGATTCGCTCGACGCGGCAGCAGCAGAACTGGCACGCAGCCTCACTCGTGATGATGTCGTGTTAGTACTTGGTGCCGGCGATGTGACTAAGGTAAGTGATAGACTTGTAGCGTAGCATGAAGTTGCCGTTTTTCACGAAAGAATTTAAATATACATACCCACTTAATCCGTCGGACGCTGTCACGGACGGACCATTGCTGAATTCGATACCAACTGAGCGCCGATATCGCATCGGTCCATTCTATTGCGATACAAGCCCACAGTCTCATATCGGACCGTTTAAGTACGCCATAGATTTTGTGGTACCTGATGACAGCGTAGTATTGGCGGTTCGGTCTGGAATTGTTGTTGATGTTGTTGAACATCATGTGAAGTATGGTCCTAATAAAACATTTGCATCACTATTAAATTATCTAACCATTGATCATGGTGATCAAACGTTTTCACAGTATGCTCATTTGAAGGCCGGTTCAGTTTCTGAACATGGGTTAGCTGTTGGCAAATCAGTGGTGCCAGGACAAGCTATAGCTATCGTAGGTAAAACCGGCTGGGTGGAATATGGTGCGGTGGGGGATCATTTACATTTTATGGTTTTTAAAGAAGTCGGTAACTCATTCACCAGTTTGCCAGTTACATTCAATAATGATTGATATATCAAAAAAACACATAGGAGTATTCTTTGGAGGCAAAAGTCCCGAACATGATATTTCGATTGTAACGGGACTTCATGTACTAGAAATTCTGGCGTCACTAAATATAAAAGCGACAGCTGTATATATTGGCACGGACGGTGCATGGTCGATTGGTGATGATCTACATACTAAAGATTTTTTTAAGACAGTACATACTCGTGATCTGTACCTTTATCAACGTTGGAGTATAGATACAACTGGACGGCGTTCTGAGCTTGTTTTAACTCGACGGCCTCATTTTTTCGCACGCCGTGAAAGAGTGGTGTTTGATATTATATTTCCCGCTTTACATGGCGCATTTGGTGAAGATGGGGGATTTCAAGGGTTGTGCGAGAATCTTGGCGTCGCGTATGTTGGCTGTGACGTAGCGACTTGCGCAGTTGCAATGGATAAAGCGTTTACTAAAGATATTTGCCGAGCGCTTGATATACCCACACCGGCGTCAGTAACGGTAGAATCTACGGGAGGATATGATCAGTCTGTTGAACAAAAAATTCTAACAGAACTAACGTTCCCGCTTTTTGTAAAACCAGCCCATGCGGGTTCTTCTATTGGTATCACGCGTGTAACAAAGAATGAACAACTACCAGCGGCTGTTTCGCTAGCGCTTAATTTTGATTCAAAGTGTGTGATTGAAAATGGTGTGAGTCCAATGAAAGATCTTACATGCTGTGTTCGCCAATTAGCTTCTGGAGCATACGAAGCTTCCTTGGTACAAGAATCAACATTTTTAGGGAGTGATTTTTTTACCTACGAAGAGAAATATATAGATGATGGAGGGGTACAGCTTGGTCAGGCAAAGAAAAAAATTATTATCCCAGCTGCTATAGATACAGAGATTGCAGAAACGATAAAAGAAATATCAATCGAGTTGGCAACCTATCTTGGGGCAGTCGGAATTATGCGAGTTGATTTTCTTCTTAATCTCGATTCGAAAGAATTGTTCGTCAATGAAATAAATCCAATGCCAGGAACGCTGTATACACATTTATGGAAAGAATCAGGCATTGCTCCTGATGTTTTGGTCACTGATTTACTCAATTCAGCTATGGCCGCGTTCGCACGACGACGAAAAAAGTCTATGTACTTCACCTCAGATTTATTGCAAGCAGCTGGCGGAAGTAAAGGTAAAATCACTGTAGATTTGTAGAAAGATAACTCGTAACTTTTGGGGTGTTAGTGTGGTAGTATAGAATGACAACAAAATAGAGTATCCAGAGTATGGAAGAGGGACTTGACCCGTTGACTCCATCCGCAACCACTTAGCAATAAGAACGGTGCGACCTTCAACCACATGCAAGCATTGCATTTGGGTAGATGCGTACACTCCTGGATGCTCCCGTAAGGGAGTATTTATTATTTATGTTGTACGTTAGCAATAATTACAGTAAATAAAGTATGTTACGAACCGCTGAATGTGTATCACCACGTCACCCTGATAAATTATGTGACCGCATCTCTGATGCCGTCCTCGACGCGTATCTGACCCAAGATCCAAAGAGTCGGGTGGCAGTTGAGACAGTTGGCAGCCACGGCAAGATTATGGTGACCGGTGAAGTGACCTCTCACGCCAAAGATATCGACATTAAAAAAATTGTCGAAAATATTGCCGGGGAAGGATACGACATCATGGTCCATATCGTAGCGCAGAGTCCAGAAATTGCTCGCGGTGTTGATACTGGCGGTGCGGGTGATCAGGGGATTATGACTGGCTACGCGACGCGCGAGACTGCTACCTACATGCCAAAAGAATACGAACTAGCGCGCACCCTTTGTCAAAAAGTCTACGAGAAATATCCGTACGATGGTAAGACGCAAGTCACGCTTAATGATAAAGGTGAAGTACAGTCAGTGGTGTGTAGTTTCCAAAATGCCCCAACCAAAGAGTTGCGCCCGTTGGTAGAAAGTATTATTCCCGGGGCGAAAGAATATCATATTAATCCAACTGGGGACTGGAGTCAGGGCGGCTTTGATGCTGACGCGGGATTGACTGGTCGCAAGATTATTGTTGATAACTATGGTCCAGAAATCGCTGTCGGCGGCGGTGCCTTCTCTGGGAAAGACCCGAGTAAAGTCGACCGCTCTGCTGCGTACATGGCCCGTCGAGTAGCGGTAGATTACTTGGAGAAATATCCTGAGGCCCAGAACGTGACGGTCAAACTCGCGTATGCGATCGGACACCCGGATGCCTTGATGGCAATTGCGACGGTTGATGGAGTGCCTGAGGAAGTGGTTGGGTATGATTTGACTCCAAACGGGATTAAGACTTTCTTGGAACTTGAAGCGCCGATTTACGCGGATACGGCTGCGTGGGGACACTTTGGACGTGGTTTCAATTGGAAATAATTTTGTAAGGAAGATAAAACCAAAGGCCGGGCGCTGCGCGCCCGGCCTTTGGTTTTGCAAGCGGGTATGGTAGCGTGCAGGGAATGGAAACTACCGGAACATTGTCTGTTGTTGCAACTCCAATTGGAAATTTGGAGGATATTACTTTGCGTGCGATTCGGACGCTTACAGAAGTCGATTATATTTTGAGTGAAGATACGCGGGTGACGGGTAAGTTGTTGAAACACTACGCAATTACCACGCCGCAAAAACGCTATGATGCACATACTCATGAGTCAGCTCATGAGGCGATCCTGGCGGATTTGGCAGTCGGGAAACATATCGCATTAGTATCTGATGCAGGGACTCCGGGTGTGAGTGATCCTGGAGTATTGTTAGTGTCAGCGGCGCGCGCCGACGGCGCGCGCATTGACGCCATTCCGGGACCATCGGCAGTGACCGCCGCTATTTCAATTGCTGGAATCCCCGGTAACCAGTTTGCTTTCTTGGGTTTTGTCCCCCAGAAAAAAGGCCGGGAGACGTTTTTTAAAGCGCTCTTGACTCGTACTGAACCAACCGTCTTTTTTGAATCAACCCACCGAATTATCAAAACGCTGCAGTCATTGGCTGCACAATGTCCGCAGGCTACCGTGTACCTGGGCCGCGAACTAACCAAGCTGCATGAAGAAATGTTAGTAGGACAAGCGAAAGAACTACAGGAAATATTAGAAGCTACACCGGTGCGGCAGAAAGGGGAGTTTGTGATTATCGTGGCGGAGTAGGACAATTGTTTGTATACTCAGGGGGTGAAAAAAGAAACAGTTATTTTTATACTTGGAATGGTGTGTGTACTCGTGCCTTTTTTAGGAGTACCGACGCTTTGGAAGACATATTTACTCATTGGGATTGGCGCTTGGTTGATTTGGTTGGGGTATCGTTTGCGACGGGCAGCGTTTTTGCGTGAGATTGATCAAGGTGACGGTGAGCAATCCACTGATTCGTTTGCTGAATACCATAATAAAGATCAGTTAAAGCTGACCGATGTATGATGCACTACGGTTTGATGGGGGTGGGAGCAGCGGTAGTACTAGCCGGGGCTTTGTGGCAAGGTCCACAACTCCTGTCGATTACCTATCAACAGCCGCTAGTTCAGATTGGGTCGAGTGAAGCCACATCAACCATAAAAACTACTCCAGAGCATACAGTAGCGACGATAGACGATCGTCCTGTGGTACGTCACGTACCACTTCCACCCCAAGTCAAGGCTATTTATATGACGGCTTGTGTGGCCGGGACTCCGAGCTTTAGGCAGCAGTTGGTTCAGTTGATGCAAGAGACAGAAATCAACAGCGTCATTATTGATATTAAAGATTTCTCCGGTACGATTTCGTTTCCCCCGAAGAGTCAGGACTCAGCCTGGTATCCCGCTTGGCAGGCAGCGAGTTGTGGGGCGCGAGATATGCCTGAGCTGATTGAAATGCTTCACGATAATGGCGTCTACGTAATTGGCCGAATCACCGTGTTTCAGGATCCGTTTTATACCAGCGTGCGTCCAGACCTGGCAGTCAAAAAAGCCGACGGGGTAACAGTTTGGAAAGATCACAAAGGACTCTCATTTATTGATGTGGCGGCTAGAGACTATTGGGATCACATTATTGATTTATCAGTTGAGTCATACAACCTTGGTTTTGATGAGATTAATTTCGACTACGTGCGCTATCCGTCAGATGGGCCAATGAACGATATTGCGTTTACTCATAGTATTACTAGTCCGCATGGTAATGACAAGCAGGCCAACCTCGAAGCGTTTTTTGCTTACCTATCTGAACAGTTGGCTGAGACGTCTCGGTACGCTGATTATAACCATACTAATACCGGCCGGGTGGAACCTGCGCCATATACGTCAGCTGATCTATTTGGGATGACTACGACGAATTTTGACGATCTCTCGATTGGACAACTGCAGGAGCGAGCGGTACCGTACTTTGATTTTGTGGCGCCAATGGTGTACCCATCACACTACCCGCACAATTTCTTGGGCTTGGGTGACCCGAATGATCATCCTTATGCAATAGTCAATCATGCGATGCAAGCGGGAGTGAATAGGTTGCAGGCTAGCACCACGATTTTAGCCGGGTTTGCCCATACCCCGATTATGAGTGTGAACGCAAGTGGTACCGAGCGTTTTACCGGTCGCTACCAAAAGCCAGTCTATGGGCCAGAAAAACTCCGGACGTGGATTCAGGATTTTGATTACGGCGGCGACTATGATGCGGCTGACGTCAGGGCGCAAATCCAAGCGAGCTATGACGCCGGTGTAATGGACTTTATGATTTGGGCGCCGAGCAATCGCTATACTCGAGCGGCACTTTTGCCGCCAGACACATATGAAGTTATCCCTATTGCGACAACTACCGAAAGGTGATTAAATGTGCGCCGCGCAGCACAGGGGGAAAGAGGGTGAGTAATGAAAAGACATTTGACGGGGTTTCTTTTTTGGTGGTACCTCATGCCACCAGATGAGAGGAGCGGAATGCTGTTCGTATACGTTTTGGTGCCACTTTGGCCGATAGCGTGCGTCCTTGTACCCGTAATCGGCAAGACGTTTTTTTGACCAGCGACGCCACGGTATACAAGTATGTATCGTGGCGCGCGTTTGTTATAATCTAGACATGAATTACGATCCAGAGCGCATCACACTTTTTGCCCGTACTGATGCGCGGGGAAAAAATGTGCCGTTCGGTATCAAAGCCAAAGATCGCACCCGACACGTCTATGTGATTGGTAAAACCGGCATGGGGAAGTCGACGCTCTTAGAAAACATGGCCGTACAAGATATGCGGAATGGCGAAGGCCTGGCGTTTATTGACCCACACGGACAGACAGCCGAAACGCTACTTGAATACGTGCCCGAAGAGCGTGTGAAAGACGTGCTCTATTTTGCGCCGTTTGATATGGAGAACCCTATCTCATTTAACGTGATGGAGGACGTGGGACCGGAACGTCGCCACTTGGTGGTATCTGGTTTGATGTCGGTATTTAAGAAAATTTGGGTCGACGCCTGGTCGGCTCGTATGGAGTATATTCTCACCAATACATTGCTGGCTTTGATTGAGTATCCAGACTCCACTCTTTTGGGAGTAAACCGCATGTTGTCTGACAAAGATTATCGCCGGGCGGTGATTGATAATATTTCTGATCCAGCGGTGAAGTCGTTTTGGGTAGATGAGTTTTTGAAATACAACGAACGGTATATGCAGGAAGCTGGCGATGCGATTAAAAACAAAGTTGGACAGTTTACTGCCAACCCACTCATCCGAAATATCATTGGTCAGCCAAAGTCTAGTTTTGATATGCGGAAAATCATGGATGAGAAGAAAATTCTCATTATGAATCTTTCGAAAGGTTTGGTGGGAGAAAGTAATGCCAACTTGCTCGGTTCGATGTTGACGACCCGCATTTATTTGGCAGCGATGAGTCGAGCAGATCTAAATCGAGCAGAGCTTGATAAACAGGCTAATTTTTATTTTTATGTTGATGAGTTTCAAAGCTTTGCCAACGCTACCTTCGCCGACATTTTATCTGAAGCACGTAAATATAAATTGAACCTAACTATTGCTCACCAGTATATCGATCAAATGGAAGAAGAAGTACGTCATGCTGTATTTGGTAACGTTGGTACGATTATTTCGTTTCGAGTTGGGCCATTTGATGCGGAGGTACTTGAAACTATTTTTACGCCTCAGTTTTTAGCGCCAGACATTGTGAATTTGGGGTTTGCACAAATTTACCTGTCGCTGATGATAGACGGGATTGGCTCCCATCCATTTTCAGCTACTACGTTACCGCCGCTAGCGGTGCCAACTGTGTCTTGTAAAGATATGGTAATTGCAAATAGTCGTCAGGTATTTGGTCACCCACGAAGTGTAGTGGAAGCAGCGGTTAATAAATGGCATGAACCGATTCAGCCGGCACGGAAACCGGTAGTCGAAAACCAAGCTACAAAAAGCCCGCAATCAAATCGACCGTATGAAGGGGGAGGAAATCGTGGCGGCAACGGCGACTCCGGGCGCAATCGAAGTAACGATACTGTCAGAGGTGATAGTAAGCCAAGGAGTGACACTCGACCGGCTAGTAGTAGTTATGCCCGTCCTAATCCAGTACCGGCCAGAGAGGCGAGTCAACGACCAGAACAACGAATGCCCGAACGGAAACAAGTGCGCAGTACCAACAGTGCGCTTGCCCCTGATTTACAAGACTTACGGGCGGTATTAAAGAAAATTTCAGGCAACAGTACTGATAATCAGACTACAGATAAACCAAATGCTGCAGTAGTGAACGCAAAACCAGTTTACACCACTCCAAAACCGCCGCCAGCTAATTCTGAAGTGAAACCAAAGCCAAAAGAAACAGCGCCGAACTCGTCGTTGCGGACGGCCTTGGCTGATGTGCTCAAGCAGCCGTCCCCAGCCGCGGCCAGTGCTCTTAAGCCACCAAGAGACGATAGTGCTCCAAGACCTGCAAGTCCGCTTCAGTCACCGAAATCACAGTCCCCAGTAGTACCAAAGACTGAAACCAACCCAACCCAACCACCTCAATCTCAGGCGCCAACTGCACCACCGCCAGTGGTCACCACTGAAAATCCCCAAGTGCAGCCTGATCCACTGTCGCCTAAGAAACTTGAACGGATGATGCGTGTCACCACCAGTGACCATACTCCATTTAAATAACTATGCGATACCTCCTGGCTACATTCGTTCTCTTTGCACCACAGCTGACATTCGCTGCGGTCATCATCAACGAAGTAGCCTGGATGGGTAATGACGCTTCCGCCAACGATGAATGGATAGAGTTGTATAATAACGGCAGTACGATATCTGTAGATGGGTGGGAATTAAGTGACGACATGAACCTGATGATTCCGCTTGTGGGGTCGATTGGTGCAAATCAGTATGCTGTGTTGGAACGAACCGATGATGACTCAGCGTCCGGCGCAGCATTCCTTATTTATACTGGGGCCCTTGCCAATACTGGTGCCACCCTCACCCTCAGGCGAGCTGACGGCAGTATCGAAGACCAAGTAGCTGGCGGAGAAAATTGGGCAGCGATTGGTGGCGATAATGTTACTAAAGAGACAGCACAGTTCACGAGTGCGGGTTGGATTACTGCTCCTGCAACTCCTCGGGCTTTTAATGCTACCACTGGCACTGAATCAGAAGTAGACGAAGAAGTGGAAGACACTGATACTTCAGATGAAGCTGCCGCCGTGGACAGTTTACCTCAGTCCAAACAATCATCGGGTAGTAGCGAGACTACCAATTTGATACTTCCTGGGGTCACGTTGCGGCTGGTAATTGATGCACAACGTGTCTCGTACGTTAATCAACCAGTTGACTTTATCGCTCAGCCGAGCGGAATTGGCGAGGTACTAATAGACTCGTTAACATATGAATGGAATTTTGGTGACACCAACACAGCGACTGGTCAAACAGTTTCACATGCGTATACTTTTCCTGGTGAGTATGTGGTGACGGTGTATGGTGGGTATAAACGCCAAGAGCAGGTGGCGCGCCATACGGTTACTGTACTACCGGTGGCATTATCGTTGGCACGAACCAGTGCGGGAGATATTCAGTTACACAACAACGCCAAGTACGAAGTCGATATTTCGGGCTATACGTTGTTTGCTGATCGTCGTTTCGAACTGCCAGCCCGTAGCATTATGTTACCTGGCGCCACGATTACCATTCCCAAAGAAAAAGTCGCCGCCGACCACGATGATATTGTCCGGTTACATGATCAAGGATCAGTATTAGTAGCACATAGTTTTATCGCGCCAGCTGCGGTAACGGTGGCAGACAATACAAATCCCGCCACCACCGAGGCTGTACCGCCGGCGGTCCAGGTGGTTACTGCAGTGCCGTCACCTACCCGGACATTTGCGTCTGATGTCTCAGAACCATCCATTATGGAAAAGATTGAACCATCAGAGCCACGAGTACTTTCGGCGGCCACGATTGCCGCTACGCCGCGGGTGACTCAAGAAAAACTAGTATATTTAGGTTTGATTGGCTTACTGCTCTTTGGGTTACTTATATTCTTGTCACGGAGTGTTAAAAATCCTTCAGTGGCTAATTGAACGGTTTTTGGTACTATAGATGATTCATGCAAAAGACAATTCTCGTAACCGGGGGCGCCGGCTTTATTGGTTCACATCTCTGTGAACGGCTGGTAGCTGCTGGTCATCAAGTAATTTCGCTCGACAATTATTTTACAGGAACTGAAGCTAATCATGTGGCGGGGGTGGAATATCGACGCGGACACACCAGAGACATCGCCGCGCTGATACCAGAGACAATTGCTGTAGTGTATCACTTGGGTGAATACGCCCGAGTAGCTCCGAGCTTGGATGAGCCAGAGGTGGTTTGGGATTTAAATATTATGGGCACAGTCGCCGTGCTGGAATATTGGCGAGCCCGCAAGTGTAAGCTTATCTACGCTGGCTCATCAACTAAGTTTGCGGCTGAACGAGCTGATAAGGTCGCCGGCCGTAACCGAGCACCATACAACTTTGCCAAAGCGCAAAATACTGAACTCGTGCATAATTATGGGCAGTGGTATGACTTGGATTACTCTGTGGCGTATTTTTATAATGTGTATGGTCCCAGGGAGCGAGCCGGGCAATACGATGGTACCTACGGCACCGTTGTTGAAACCTTTCGCCAATGCAAATTAACTGGCACACCTTGCGTCATTAACGGCACTGGTGAACAAACCAGAGCGTTTACACATGTGACTGATACGGTAAACGCTCTGGTTCTGATAGCAGCGAAAGGCGGACGCGACGAATATGCTATTAGCGCAAAAGAAACCTACTCCCTCTTAGAATTGGCTGGACTGTATGATCTTCAGGTGCAATTCGAACCAGCGACCGCTTCTACTCGTTCTGCGGCAGCTATGGACACTACCAAGCTCGAAGCTCTCGGGTGGCAGCAACACTTCACGCTCGAAGCGTACGTAAAAAATAATTAACACATGGCCAAGAAAAAAATCCTCATCTTTTCTTTAGCCTACTACCCGAGTTTTGTATCGGGTGCTGAAGCCGCGATTAAGGAAATCACTGACCGTATCAGTCCAGCTGATATAGAGTTCCATCTAGTCACCCATCTATTTGATAAGAGTGCGCTGCGCCAAGAACAGATTGGGAACGTGACTGTCTACCGGGTTGGGTTTGGAAACCGCTATCTGTCTAAGATTTTCTACGTTCCACTCGCAGCCCTCAAGGCCAAGTCACTCCATCGCCATATTGATCTTGATGGCCTGTGGGCGATGATGACGTATATGTTATTGGCGGTTGTGTTGGCTGGGTTCGCCGGTCTTCGGTTGCCATATGTATTATCGCTCCAAGACGGTGACTCGTATGAGAAAGTGTTTCTCCGGTGGTTTATTCGACCGTTTGCACCATTGTTAAATTATGGTTTTCGCCACGCCACGGTGATTCAGGTGATTTCTGAGTATCTTGGAACATGGCCAGTCAAGCGTGGCTACCAGGGTGAAGTGGTCGTGGTGCGTAACGGTGCTAACCCAAAAAACTTTGAACAATTTTATTCTGACGATATTCTCGAAGGAGTGAAGCAGCAACTCGGCAAGCAAGACGATGATATTTATATGTTTATTGCAGCTCGGTTGGTGCATCAAAAAGCCATGGATGTCGTAATCAAATCGCTACTGTTACTACCAACCAACGTACACTTTTTAATAGCAGGCGCGGGGAGTGACGAGTCAATGCTCCGAGCGTTGACTAAAGAGTTGGCGTTAGAAGATCGGGTAAAGTTCCTTGGTCCGCTCGAGCGGGATGACGTACCAAAATATCGTAATACGATCGTATCTGATATATTTGTGCACCCCAGTCGTTCAGAGGGACTCGGTAATTCAGTTCTTTCAGCTATGGCCGCTCGATTGCCGGTAATTGCTACCCAAGTTGGTGGTTTTGAAGACACTATATTTGATGCTAAGCGCAATGCTGATAAACCAACTACCGCGTGGGCAGTTGACCCAGACTCACCAGAACAAATCGCTGCAGCCGTCATAGAGATTATTAATAATCCAGAGGAGGTAAAACAAGTAACTGCTACGGCTCGAAAAATGGTCGAGGAAGCATATAGCTGGGATCCAATCGCCAAAGATATGCAAGAGAGGGTATTTGCCAAATTAGCCTAACGTATGAATATTGTTGAACAAGCCACGCTGGTAGCGGTAGCAGCACACAAAGACCAGGTGCGAAAAAGTGACGGGACTCCGTATATAGTACATCCACTGATGGTCGCTCGAATGTTAGATCGCGCCGGCTTCTCAGATGCGGTAGTGGCAGCGGGCATAGTCCATGACGTACTGGAGGATACCCCGGTCACTGCGGCCGAGCTTCGACAAAAACTTGGTGACGAGGTGGTAAATATTGTTATGGCAGTATCTGAAGACAAAGAATTGGATTGGGAAACTCGTAAACAGAAATATATCGAACAAGTGGTGATGGCGAGTGACGCTGCTAAAGCTGTGTCGGTGGCGGACAAGATTCACAACGCAGAGAGTTTAGTCGATGCACATGCGGTGCAGGGCAGTGTGGTATGGACTACATTTAACCGCCCCCGTGAACAGAAATTACAGTTTGAACGATTGATGTTGGAGTCACTACAAGCAGTGTGGCAGCATCCGTTACTCGACCGCTACGCTGCTTTGGTGGTGACACTGGAGACGCTGACTTAGTGTAAGCCAACTTGACGCTGTTTCTCGTCCGCGCTGCGGAGCTGGTCTCGAGTTGATTGGTAGGCAGCAAGAATCGTACGATTAATCGTACGATTCTCCAGGGTTGCTGCCAAGACATCGCTCCAAAAATCGACTCGAGTTTGATTGAGCGCAAGGAGATTGCCGTCACTTTTTTCCAGCGTCCGAGTGTAGTAGCAGATGATTTCGCCCAGCCGGTAGCAGCGCATGAGTTGTAATGATTCGCGTTCTTCAGGAGCGCGATTAGTTTCTACATACTGAATCAAAGCCGCTTCAAGGGCTGGGTTATACAGCGTCATAAAGTTAAGAAATCGTGCCCAACTCTCATGTTTGTTACCGAACCGTAACGAGGAAAAGTCTAGTAGATACATGACGTTGTCTTTAATTCGGAAGTTATGTGGGACAAAGTCAGTGTGCGTGAGGAAGTCACCGTACTGTTCAATCCGTTGTTTTCCTGCTTGTAGCTTAGTTTTAACCGTTTCGAGCTGGGAGTGTACATTCGTGGCGTCCGGTAGTGCGCGGGAAACGATAGTCTGAAACGTAGTAAAGATTTCCAAATAATCCTGATAACGTTTAATACCAAAATTGGCCTGTACCGCTTTGATATGTCGACTGGTAGTGGCACGTACCGATGCTTGAGCGTCAAACGCAGCGAGGGCAAAATCAAATTGCTCTACGAGTGGACGCTCCAAAAAACTGATTGGTTGGTCGATAAAATCACTAACAGCGATGGTGTAGCCTTGGCATATGGTAAATAAACGCTCTGGGGGAGAGTGAAAAATATCGTAGGCAAAATTGAGCTCGTGCAAAAGTGAACGACAGGTGCGTTCGTGTCTGAGTTCGGCTGCTCCGGCTGCGTCCCGGGTCGCTTTGATTATGACTTTGGTGCCGGTGGGCGTGTGACGACCGAGTAAAATTAATTTACTACCTCCGGCCGTAGTCACCGCTTGCATCAGAAACCGTTCGCCTTTGATATGTGGTTGATCATCGTCCAAAGAGTAATCAAAGGTGGCTAGAATTCTGGTGAGAGCGTCTAGTTCAATGTGTAGGGCTGCTTGCCAGCTGTTGTGGTGGTTGGTGCTCATGATAGAAATTGGGTCAGCGATGTGATGTGGGTGTGCCAGCTCGCGTCGTACTCGGCTATAGCGGTCGCTGGATACGGATGGAGCGGATGAATGAGAGGTCGCGGCCGGGGCATGGGTATTGCGGTCGTGCCTGGGATCGTGGCTGCCGTTAGGTTAAGGGTAGTGGTCGCTCGTTTTTTAAGTAAGGTTACGATCACGCGTTTCCACCAGCTATTTAGTGAACGTTCCCAGGCTGGCAAATCGCTGACACTCAATATATATGGTTGACTAGTGAACCAAGAAAACAGCAGCGCTGGTAATTCAACTGACGGCCCGTTTTGGATAATTATCCTGTCAGCAGTTTCTGCTTGTTGTCTGAGTGTGCGAAAAAACTGCCAACTGCGCTGTAATGGTAGCTGCCGTTTGTCGACGCAGGCAAAGGTGACGCCAGTGGCTGATTCTGGTAGATGACCATATAACACGACCGTCTTTTGCGCAGCCGGTAGCTGCTCGGCTAGGTTTTTAACATACACTCCTGACGGTGCTGTGTCTGGTGGAAATAGAGGGGTGGCAATTAGGACATGCATGGCTGTAGTCTAACAGATGTAATGGAACCTTTCGGTGCGGTATTATGTTGTAGTTATAACTATATGATTTGCAAAAAAGTGGTGGTGATTGGCGGCGGGAGTGGTACCTATACCTTACTTGAAGGTCTCAAACGACAGTGTGGAACCTGTGAGATTATTAAAGTGGTTTCAATGGCTGATTCAGGAGGGTCGACCGGGCGTCTGCGTGACGAGTTCGGCCAACTACCGGTAGGGGACGTTCGAATGGGATTGGCTGCGTTGGCAGCTGAAGATACTAAACATGAACAGCTGCTTCGTGAATTGTTGCTCTACCGGTTCGCCAATGGAGAAGGCCTCAAAGGTCATAATTTTGGTAATTTATTGTTAGTGGCGTTGACTGACTTAGTCGGCAGTGAAGCCGAAGCCATTCGCACCGTCTCACGCTTGTTTCGAATTCGTGGGCAAGTGTTGCCAGTTACTGAAGATCATGTGCATCTTAAGGCCACCTATGAAGACGGTACGGTAGTGTTGGGAGAGCATGATATTGATGAACCACCAGCTGATCGAGTCAATCAACGGATAGTGGCGTTTGCGTGTGAACCATCGGGACACATGACCACGGAAGTCGGAGAAGCCATCAAGGGGGCTGATTTGATAGTGCTTGGTCCCGGTGATTTATATACCAGTCTCTTAGCCAATTGTGTGATTGATGGCGTCGCCGAGGCAATTAAAGCTGCACCGGGTACGTTTGTATATATTAGCAATCTCATGACGAGACCAGGACAAACGCGCGGTATGAAATTGAGTGACTATATTACTGAATTGGAGCGCTACGTGGGACGTACGCCCGATGCAATTATGTGTAATACCACCGCATTGCCGGCTGAAGCACTGGAGCGGTATCGGTCAGAAGGAGATGAGCCCGTCGAAAATGATTTGGACGTAGCACGGGTCATTACCGGAGATTATTTGTCTCGTACGCTGGTTACCACAAAAGCAGGTGACGTGTTACAGCGTAGTCTCATTCGTCATGACGGCGATAAATTAGCCAGTGCTATACTACAACTACCATGAAGTATATTTTAGATTTTGACAATTGTATATTTGATACTGAACGCTTAAAGGCGATTATGAGTGAGCTCGGCCTAGAGCGCGGCCCGAATTTATTCGCAGAGATTCGTGCCAGTGAAGAACACGTGGATTTTGATCCAAAAAGTTTAGTCTTTCCTGATGCCTTACAATTTATTACAGAGCATCCGGGCGACTGCGTCATCGTATCAACTGCTTGGAGTAGTACGATTTCTAGTAACGATGATTTAGAGTCAGCAATGCTATTTCAAAAGGAAAAAATTGCAGCCGCCGGCATTACTGAGTTGCTCGGGGAAGCAAATGTCAAAGTTGTTGGTGAAAAAAAATCTGAAGCACTCCAAGCACTGAAGGCACAGTATAGTGATCAGGAATTAGTTTTTGTGGACGATAGAGCAGAATATGTCGCTGAAGGTCGAGAGTTAGGGATCCCAAGTATCCAAATGAAACGACGCGAAACGGGTTGGTTTGGAACGACACCAAGCTTAGAGACTATGGGTGAAATTTCTGACTTCAATAAATTACCGGCGATGGCTGAATTAATGCATGAGAGTTTTTCTTAAATAATGGTATGCGTATTTTGATTGCGACCGGATTGTATCCACCAGAGATTGGCGGCCCCGCAACGCATACTGTCTTATTAGAATCTGAGTTAACGGCTCGGGGACATGTTGTGTCAGTGTTTCCATTTCGTGAGTCGAGACACTTACCGAAAATACTTCGACACGTACATTACTGTTATCGACTGTGGCGACTGTGCCGAAAGACGGATGTAGTATTAGCACAAGATGTGTTATCCGTCGGTTTGCCGGCGCTGCTGGCGGCAAAGCTCAGTCGCACTCCGCTGGTGGTTCGCGTGCCCGGTGACTACGCTTGGGAACAGTCTACGCAACGCTTCGGTGTTACTGATTCAATCGACACCTTTCAGGCCAAGCGATACGGATTTATAGTACAGGCCTTGCGGTGGCTACAGACACGAGTGGTTTGTGGAGCTAATTTTGTAGTTACCCCCAGCGATTATTTTAAACGGCTCGTAATAGGCTGGGGTGTACCCCCTGACCGGATTGAAACAATTTATAACGGGGTAACATTTATTGATATTCCCGAGCTTAGAGAGCGTCCAGCCGGGAAAATCATTGTTTCAGCTGGGCGTCTGGTGCCGTGGAAAGGTTTTGCGACATTAATAAAAATCATGCCGCAGCTGACGGGCTGGCAGCTCGTTATTTTAGGTGACGGACCAGAGCGAGCTAGCTTAGAAGCGTTGGTTAACGAAGTGGGGGTATTAAACCGGGTGAGATTTTTGGATTCTATCCCACGCTCTGAGGTATTGGCGTGGTGCGCGGCAGCTGATGCATTTGTGTTGAATACTCACTTTGAAAGTTTTTCATTTCAGACAGTTGAAGCTATGTATAGTGGTACGCCTGTTATCGTGACGAATGTCGGTAGTCTGCCCGAACTAATTACAAATGACCAAGAAGGAGTATTGATAAAACCAGATGATGCCATCGCTTTTTCAGCGGCCATTCGTAGTATTGAAACAAACCCAAACTATTGGGAAATGGTCACGCGACGCGCGAAGACAAAGGCCTTACAATTTTCTGTTACTGCCACGGTTGATGGATTTGAGAAATTATTTGCTAGGATCACGGAATCAGTATGAGTCAGCCATATCATGTAATAAGTGTTGGTTACGCAGGTCGACTGCTCGATAGAAATAGTCGAGAATTTAGCCGGGTGGCGGCGTACGCGACCAAACTGGATTCTCTCACCATGTTGGTATTTTCGTCTGCAGCTGAGACTGAGTCAGAAATTAGCGTTGGAAATTTTTCCGTCATTGGCACTCAGTCTCGTACTAAGTTAGGCCGCCTGCTCGGCGCTGTGCGATTACTGCGGCGGACCGTTCAAAAGTATCCAGCTGGCTCGGTCATAGTCACTAGCCAAGATCCATTTATGACGAGCGTGGTGGTTACGTTGGCTAGGGTACGGAGCCGAGTGTATCGACACGTGCAACTGCATGGCGATTTTTATGGAGCAGAACAGTCGCTGGTGAATGCTGGGTGGCGGTGGTTTGGACGACGGGTCTTGCGTCAGGCTGATGCTATACGGGTAGTGTCCAAACGGATTTTAGAGTCGTTAGTATTACAAGGGATCAATGCTGCTCGTATTACGGTGTTGCCGGTGTACACAGACTTAGAACTGTTGCTCAAGGTGGGACAGACTCGGTCGTACCAGAGCGGAGGGGCTTGCCGGTTTTTGTTTGTAGGGCGCTTGGCCCCAGAGAAACAGCTCACTAGTATTGTAGCGGCGTTCGCTAATGTGTTGTCTCAAAATGGGGATGCTACTTTGACAATTGTGGGTGATGGTCCGGAGCGGGCAGCTCTGGCAGCGTATTGTGGTGTTTTGGGAATAACTAAGTCAGTATCATTTCTTGGTTGGCAAGAAAATCTCCCCGCCATTATGTCAGAACACGATGCTTTGGTGCTGGCGTCCGAGTCTGAAGGTTGGGGGATGGTGATTGTCGAGGCTATGGCGGCCGGATTATCGATAGTGACTACGGATGTAGGTTGTGTTGGGGAAGTGATGATTGATGGAGTGCATGGTCTGGTGGTACCTGACGTGACAGATTCGCTCGTTGACGCATTACTTGCGGTAGCGACTAATCCAAGAGAACGAGAACGCTGGGGGCAGAATAGTTATGAAACAGCTAGTCAATTAGCAGACCACTATCAAGACTATTCAAGCCTATGGGTAACTGGGGTCATGACCGCGCAAAAGACTAAAGAGCCGGTATACTAGAGGTACGTATGGCGACTGAGTACAAAGATGATAGTATTTTTAATCCTCGCACTCGGGCGCAAACCGCGCTCGATACTATTATTAATGAAGATGAAGCAGATCCTGACGTTGTAGCTCCTGTCTCAGTCCAAGCGGAACTGCGTGCTAATCCGGTCTCTAACCAGGTTTCCAATCGCTCATTGTCCCGGGTGCTCTTCGTTACAACCAATACTAATTATCTAGCGACGGAGAGTGTTCAGCTGCAGTCGATCATAAAACAGGCTCCGTATTTTGCTGAGCAACATATAGTCGTGTTGACGAGTAGTCGGGTAACAGTGCCGTTGGTTAGACGGGTTGGTCCAGCTGTGTGGGTATATCGCTGCAATAGTCCATCTTGGTGGCAGACACCATTTACAATCCTGCGTTATGCTCGGGCACATTTGTTGTTCGCTAATCATTTCCGCCCAGACTTTATTGTGGCACTTGAGCCATATTTGGCTGCTGTGGCAAGTTATCGATTAGCCAAACGATTTGGTCGACCTTGGCAAGTTCATGTGGGTGAAGATTTTACCCTACCTGCAGCCGCCCGGTCAGAAGGACACCGTTATGGAACTTGGCTCGCTAAGTTCGCGCTTCACCGAGCAGCGAGTATTAGGGTTAGTCAATCTAGCTTGATTCCACTCGTGCGTCAGTACGCTAAAAAAATAGTTGATATACAAATCTT
This sequence comes from uncultured Candidatus Saccharibacteria bacterium, assembly GCA_964352875.1. Lineage (GTDB taxonomy): Bacteria > Patescibacteriota > Minisyncoccia > Phycocordibacterales > UBA918 > OLB19. The sequence continues at coordinate 33,801 of CAYGTP010000003.1, read as the reverse complement.
GCCGGTATCTTTTGATGTGTCTGTTTGGCTCGACACCAAGCCAAGTTTTTCTGTTAGAGAGCGGTATCCGCAATATTCGTTTATGATGGTGTATGCGGGACAGTTGACTGTTGATTCAGAAGCGTATCGAGTCCTTGATGCGGTGCGATTTTTACTTAAATCACCCTGGCTCGCTCTGGTGGTGATTGGGGACGGGCCACAACGGTCCGTGCTTGAGGAACGAGCGAAGTTGCTTGGTATTGCTGAACAAGTAATTTTTGTTTCAAATACTGGAGATCTGATTGCGTATCTCAAAACGGCGGATTTGAGTATTATCCCAGAAGTGAATCCAGACCGTGATCGAGCTGTGTTGCAGTCAGCTGCTGCGGGTATCCCGGTTGTGACAGTTGCCAACACGTTGCGGAGTGATTTGTTTGTTCATGGGGAAGAAATGTTTCTTTGCGAGCCGGCTGATACAGATGAGCTTCGTCAATATATTACTAAGTTAGTGAATGATACAGCCCTGCGGAAACGATTTGTTGAAGGTGCGCAATATGTTGTTACTACTCGGTTGGAACAGACAGACGAAGACTACTGGAGAGCCTATCGCGATAGTTTAGAATTAGCGTTTGGAAGTATAGGGGACCAGTCGCCGACTGGAGATACGAACAATACATTATGAAACTTGTAATCTGTGCCCAGGTGGTTGATAGTGAACATCCTATATTAGGCTTTTTTCATGGGTGGATTGCTGCGTTTGCAGAACGATTTGATACGGTAACGGTGATCTGTTTGGAAGTCGGGGTTTATGATCTGCCGCCCAATGTCACAGTGCATTCATTAGGTAAAGAGCGGGGAATGTCCAAGTTGGGATACGTATTTAATTTTTATCGCTTGTTTAACGCTGCGATGTGCGAACGTCCTAATTATGTATTTTTCCATATGGGAGCAATCTTTAACGTGTTGGCAGCACCATATTATTTGGTCAGAGGCAGCACTAAATTCTTGTGGTGGAAAGCACACGGAACCATCAACTGGTTTGGCAGATTTGCCTTGCTGTTTGTCGACGAAGTGGTAACTTCAACTGCGAGTGGGTTTCCAATTGCGACACCAAAACGGCGCATTATTGGACAAGCGATTAATACAGATCACTTTAGCTGTACTGGCATGGTGGCGCGTAACCCGCTGCGAGTCATCTATGTTGGGCGGATTGCCCCGATTAAACGAATTGAAATCTGGCTCAAGACTATTAAACAGGTGCGTGATAGCGGATATGACATCGACCCGGTAATTATTGGTCCATACGATTCGGAGGAGTATACCGATACTTTGTTTGCGCTTTGTGATGAGTATGAATTATCATCCAGCATATTTGCTGGATCAATGACACAAGCAGAATTACAGTCAGCCTATTGTCGGGCGGGAATATTTCTTAATACATCGCTCACTCACAGTATGGACAAAACAGTCCTCGAAGCCATGCTGTGTGGGTGCGTCCCGGTAACGTCAAACCGAGCGTTTGCAGACTTATTGTCGGCCGATGGGTTATATCTTGCGCAGGAGTCAGTTGATGCCTACGCCGCGGCACTCAAGCGGCTTATGGATAGCGACACTGCCAGCTTACAAGCCATCCTCCGGGAGAGAGTCGTGGCGCAGCATAGTTTAGGCACCTTTACTAGTCGAGTTTTCGTGTAATATAGCAGCATGGTTGATTTCATTGGCATCGGAGCACAAAAGTCAGGCACTTCATGGGTGTACGCTTGTCTCTACGAGCATCCCGAAGTCTGTGCCCCAATTAAAGAACTGCACTTCTTTTCGCGCGATCGCTTTAGTAATGGGCAGCGTTGGTACGAGAATCACTTTAGTAAATGTGACCCAAGTAAAAAGATCGGAGAATTTTCGACTTCCTATCTTTATGATAGAAAATCTCCGGAGCGTATTGCCAAGATGTACCCTGACGCCAAGTTGATTGCGATTGTGCGCAACCCAATTGATCGAGCTTACTCGCAGTATAAAAATGCAATCAAGGCTGGGGAAGTACCAAAGCAGATGTCGTTCGAGACATATATTGCACAAGTCCCTAGTGCCAAAGAGCAAGGACTGTATGCGCGTCAGTTGCAGCGGTATTTTGATTATTATTCAACACTACAATTACAAGTCTTGATTTACGAAGACGCTAAAGCCGATCCGCTAGCGTTTATAAAGACTATTTACGAGCATTTAGAAATCGCCACTGACTTTGTGCCAGATATGCTCGAAAAATATGTAAATGTCGAACGAACGCCGCGCTTTGTGTTTATTGAACGCTGGATGCAGCGAATCGCCGAGGGTTTGCGAAAGATTGGTCTCGATAAACTCGTGTTCTGGTTTAAAAAACAAGGTGTGGGTGATGCGGTTCGGTCGGTCAATACCCATAAGTCAACAGCTGAAGAAAAGATTTCTAAATTTACCCGAATAGAATTACAAGAGTATTTCCGGCCTGATGCCGTTCGTCTCTCGGCTATGGTCGGTCGAGACTTAGTGGTCGAGTGGGGACTCGAAGAAGTAACCGAAGCGTCAGTATGAAACAGTTGATCCGCAATGGACTGATAGGCTTTTTTGCGTATAGCGGGATTGCTGCCATATACCGCCAGCGTCAGCGCCAGTCAGGACCACTCGTACGGGTGTTGTGTTTTCATGACGTGCAGGACTCGGGATGGTTAGCTGCGGTACTCACCCAAATCAAGCTGGAGTCGCACATTATTTCGCCGCATGAATTTCATTCCAAGAATTTTGCCGCTGACAAGATTAACGTGCTACTGACGTTTGATGATGGGTATCAGTCGTGGGTAGATGTGGTCTTGCCCGAGCTGGCAAAACACGATATCCAGGCGTTATTTTTTATTAATTCTGGGTTATTGGAAGTGGCCGGTACAGCGGCAGCAGCTGTGTACGTACGAGATAATTTACTACTCTCAGAGCGGACGCCGCTCACTTGGGATGGAGCGAAGCAGTTGGCGGCCGCTGGCCATACGATTGGTGGCCATACTACCAACCACGTTAATGTGGCTACGCTTACTGCTCCCGAGAGTGAGATAGAAATAGTAGCAGATAAGCAAACCATTGAATCAAAACTGGGGATTATCATAACTGATTTTGCGTATCCGTTTGGTACTCCCAAGCATTTTACGCCCACTACTGGTGCATCCGTGCTGGCGGCCGGCTATAGTTATCAGTATAGTGCGGTCAGTGCCTTTGTTAAGGTCGGTACCCCAGTAATCCCTCGGACGCTGATTGATGAATCATTGACCCTGTCGCAAATCAGGACGTGGCTGTCTGGGAGTTATGACGTATTTACCCGGTGTAAGGGCTGGTAAGTTGCACATACGGAGTGGCACTCTATAATACTAATATTCTATGACTATTTTGGTGCTCGGAGCCGAGGGAATGCTAGGACAGGCAATCATGAATGTATTGTCAGGTTCGTCTCACACCGTGCATGGCTGTGATAAAAGCACGTGCGATATTACACAGATCGAGTCTCTGCGCGCTCTGGTCGCAGAGACCAAGCCCACCCATATTATCAATTGTGCTGCGTATACGGCGGTTGACTTGGCCGAATCTGAGCAAGATATGTGTTGGCAACTTAATGTGCTCGGGGTACAGAATATAGTTTCCGTAGCGCGGGAACATACCGCCAAAGTCGTGCAGCTGAGCACTGATTATGTGTTCGCTGGAAATCAAAATTCATATGTCGAAACGGCGCTCGTGCAGCCGATTAATTACTACGGTCTTACTAAAGCGGTGGGAGAACAACTGGTCGCTACCTTGCCCGAGTATGCAATCGTTCGTACCGCTTGGTTATATGGTGCGGGCGGTAAAAACTTTATCGATACGATTGCGCAACGTCTGCAGGCTGGCGAGAGTTTACAAGTAGTAGATGATCAGTTTGGTAGTCCGACTTGGACCAATGATTTAGCTGAACAGATTATCTTGGTGCTCGAGGCGCCGTCTGGGGTATATCACTGCACCAATAGTGATTCATGTAGCTGGTATGAATTGGCAGGTGTGGTGGCGACAACACTCGGCTATGAAGCTACGGCCGTGGCTCGTTGCTCAAGTAGCGAATATCCGCGAGCAGCCAGCCGCCCCGTGTACTCTGTCCTCCAAAATACCAAGCTACCGTCCTTGCGGCCTTGGTCCGAAGCAGTCAAGGCTTATTTAGCTACTAAACAATCATAGTATGAAAGGAATTATTTTAGCTGGTGGAACCGGGAGTCGACTAGCTCCTATGACCAATGTCACGAATAAACATTTACTGCCAGTTTATGACCAACCGATGGTGATGTACCCGCTGCGAACACTGGTGGCAGCCGGTATCACCGATATTATGATTGTCTCTGGCAAAGGGCACGCCGGACATTTCTTAGAGCTGCTTGGTTCGGGGTCCGCTCACGGAGCCCGATTAAATTATGCGCTGCAAGAAAAGGCTGGGGGCATTGCCGAGGCATTGTCGTTGACCGAAGACTACGCTGACGAAGGACCAGTTACGGTAATTTTGGGTGATAATATTTATCAAGACACCTTCTCTTTTTCAGACTTTACTGGAGGCGCGAAGATTTACTTAAAAGAGGTCCCGGATGCTGAACGTTTTGGGGTAGCTACGCTCGACGGTACTCAGGTCACCGCCATTGAAGAAAAACCCAAACAACCAAAATCTAATCATGCGGTTACTGGTCTCTATGTTTACGATACAACTGTCTACGACAAAATCCGCCAACTCAAACCGTCAGATCGCGGCGAACTAGAAATCACTGATGTAAATAATATGTACTTAGCCGAGGGAAGGCTAGAAGCGGGTTTTGTAGAAGGTTTTTGGACTGACGCCGGTACGGTTGAAAGTCTGTTTATTGCATCAAAATTAGTTCGAGAACAATATGGAAAGTAAACCTGGTCCACTAGCCGGTCTCCAACTATTTTCACCAAAAGTATTCAGTGACGCGCGCGGTTATTTTTTAGAAAGTTATAATATTCAAACGTATCAGCCGTATCTTACTGAAACGTTCGTTCAAGATAATGAGTCGTATTCAACTAAAGACGTATTGCGTGGGTTACACTTCCAAATCGGTGATCAAGCTCAAGGCAAGCTAGTCCGTGTGGTGACTGGGGAAATTCTCGATGTGGTAGTTGATGTGCGGCCAGACTCAGCTACGTTTGCACAATCAGCGAGCTTTGTTTTGTCAGGAGAAAATAAGCAACAGCTCTGGGTACCACCGGGGTTTGCTCATGGATTTATAGTTAGGTCGAATGCTGCAGTCTTTTCGTATAAATGTACCCAGTACTATAATTTGTCCGCTGAACGGACCTTGGCATACAATGACCCAGCTCTGCAAATTAACTGGGGCAGTACTCATCCGATTGTGAACGAGCGAGACCAATCTGGCCAGACGCTCGACCAGCTTCAGTCTGTAGGAGATTTAGAATCATATCGAGGCCGGTGTTAGATATGGTATGATGCAGCCTATCATAAGCTTTCTATGACTACAGAGACCGAATCAACCAACCAGACTTTAACTGAAGAATTTGTTAAAGATCACTATAATCGCACCTTGAAAGAGCTGAGAGAAAACTACACTAAGCGTCGCTGGTTTCATTCTACCGAGTCTCGGTACGACTACAATCAAACCAAAACCGCCTTTTTACACGCCATTGGTAGTAGGAAATTTGAACGTGCGCTCGAGGTTGGACCAGGGGATGGAGTATGGACTGATTTTGTCGCTCCACACGTTACGACCTATGAAGCACTTGATCAGTCTGAAGAGATGCTCAAACGAGCGCAAGAAAATTTAGTTACTCACACAAACATTACGTATATAAATGCTAATTTTGCTGAATACACGATCGCTCCCAGTGCGTATGACTTGTTGGTGAGCGTGCGCTGTTTCGAATACATCACTGACAAAGCTGCGGCCATTAAAAAGTTTTATGAAGGTCTAGCACCAGGGGGGCGGTTTGTACTAATTACTAAAAATCCCAATTACATCAACCAAAG
>CAYGTP010000003.1:0-27781 GCA_964352875.1 uncultured Candidatus Saccharibacteria bacterium | reverse complement strand
CAACCAAAGTGGTTGGAAAATGCCACTCTTACACACTGAGCAAGCGACAAAAAAACAGCTGGTAAAGATGCTCAAGGCGCAAGGCTTTGTCGTTGAGGCGGTGTACTCAGCGGTCTTTCGCTGGAAAGCTAAGTATCGTTTGTTTCGGGCTGTATTCTGGTGTTTGCACCAAGTGGCAGTGCGCACTAACGGACGAATCTACGTACCGTGGTTGACTGACGCTGCCACCGAAAGCTATACGTTTGTTGTCAAAAAAGCACCGGTGATAGTTGAGCTCTACGGACTTTCTGGTGCTGGTAAGAGTGCATTAGGTAGAGAACTGGCCGCCGCCGATCCGATGGTAAAACTTGTCCGGCCTCAAAAAAAAACAATGCACCTCGTATATTTCATTGTGCGTAATCCAGTTACGTTTGGTTTCTGGATGTATCAAATGATGAAGTACGCAGTTGTTTACGGCGATATAAAATTATTGCGTCATAGGGTGTCTATTTTACTCAGCACCTTTGCTGCTTTTGCGGCAGCACAACGAGAACAAGCCGGTATTGTGGTATTGGACGAGGGTTTGTTTCAACGGATTTTTTCTATTTATGAACAGAAACGGAGCGCGGAAGAATTACTGTCTCTAGTGCGGAGTATTCCGCAAGTTCGAATGGTTGTGGTAGTTAATCGCAATGATGGACATTTCCTCCGCTATCAACCGGGGGCCGATAATCCAAGAGCTCGGATGGGCGAAGCGTATATGACCGCTTGGAAAGATATCATTTTGCACAATCATGCGAGTTTACAAGCTGCCCTGAAGCAACTGTCGTTCCCAACTTTTTCCATGACTGCCGACCATACTACGGGACAATTACTTACTAAGCTAAAGACTTTGTAAGTATGTTTGCATCACCTTGGATTCGAAAGCCTAACTATCCCGCTAACGGTCAGTTTGACTACGACGCCTATTGGGAGTCACGTGGTTGGGAAGTGGCCAAGCAACTAAAGCCCCGGGAAAAAATAATTCTTGATTTGATTCCAGCTGGCGCCCGAGTGATTGATATTGGTTGTGGTACGTCACGTCTACCAGTAGCGCTTAAAGAAAAAGGGGTGCAGGTAGAAATTGCCGATGTGTCAGCGAAAGTACTGGAAGGATATCAGTCATACGGGATTACTGGCGTAGCGCTCGACTTAGACGCTGTGGCCTGTCATACGCTCACTGGCGTTTATGACTATATTATTATGAGTGAAGTTCTCGAACATACGAGAAACCCCGAAGAAGTCATCCTGACACTAACCCCACAAACGAAGCATTTTGTATTGACGGTGCCAAATAGTGCGGCGTACATATTTAGATATAGTTTATTAATTCGGGGTCGATTTTTCACTCAGTGGGTTATGCATCCCTCAGAGCATTTGCGTTACTGGTCACATATTGATTTCCAAGACTGGCTCAAAGCGATGCGGCTGACAGTACTTAGTTCGCACGTGTCAGATGGATTTACACTCCGGGGCTTGTTACCTTGGTTGCCCGGTCTATGGAAAAATTTGCTGGGATTTCGAATGGTATATCTCTGCCGGACTGACACTAAGTAATCCTTATGAAGAAACCAACGATTTGTTTCTTCGGTAGTTATAACCAAACGCATCGCAACAATTCTTTGCGCGCTGGGCTCGAATCACACGGCTATCAGGTGATTTCGTGTCGAGATAGTGGGAGTCGGTTAGTGAGGTATCTGAGGCTCTGTTATCGTTTGTGGCGCTTACGAGCTCAGTATGACGTGTTATTTATCGGGTTCCCCAACCACGGCTTGGTACCGTTGGCCCGTCTAATTACTAATAAACCGATTATATTTGATCCGTTTATTTCTCTGTACAATACAATTGTCGAGGATCGACAGATGCAGAGTAAATACTCACCGCGCGCTACGATTGCCTTTTTCAAAGACCGTTTTGCTTTGCAGGCGGCACATCACGTGTTGGCGGATACAACGGCACACGCAGATTACTATGCCAAAACATTTGCGGTGTCGAGAGACAAGTTTGTCGTCGTGCCAGTGGGAGCTGATAATACGCAATTTATTCCTCAGCCGCAGACCACCAAAGGGCCGTTTGTAGTAGCGTTTTATGGCACCTACTCGCCGCTGCAAGGGGTCCAATACATCATTGAAGCAGCGCGAACGCTCTCTGATAACAAATCGATTATATTTAAATTAGTCGGGCATGGGCAAACACTCCAAGCGGTGCAAGACTTAGTGGCCAGGTATAAGCTCACTAATGTTGAATTTATTACCGAACGAATACCGCTCACCGAACTGGTACAGTTTCTTGCTTCGGCCGATGTCTCGCTCGGTATATTCGGGGGTACAGTGAAGACTAATATGGTAATCCCACATAAAGTCTACGATGCTTTGGCGCTCGGTAAGCCAGTAATTACCGCTCGGACGGCGGCTACCAGAGAATTTTTTGTAGATGGGGAGCATGTTGTATTATGTAACGATGCGGACGGGGCAGACTTGGCGGCAAAAATTCTACAGTTGCATACTGACAACGAATTACGTACCCACGTCGCCAAGAATGGCCATGCGTTATTTCTGTCTAGGTTTACTCCTTCCCAGATTGTCAAAAAATTATTACCAATATTAGAAACCTATGCCTGAACGAGTATCACCCCACGCTGGAATGTCTGATGAGACACTCGAGCACCACATCAAGCGGTACGAGTTTGCGTTGCCATATGTAACCGGAAAGACCGTTTTGAGTGTCGCCTGTGGCAATGGGTATGGCGAAGCAATGTTTGCCGAAGCGGGCGCCGCGCACGTCTATGGGTATGATGTCAGTCAAGAAGCGGTTGATTTTGCCCGAGCGAACTACCAGGCGGATAATTTAGAATTTGCGGTTGGTGACGCTACGAAGCTGCCGCTGGCTGATGGTTCGGTGGATGTGGTGGTGTCGTTTGAGACGATTGAACATATTGAAGATGATCGAGCGTATCTCAGAGAATTGCGTCGAATCCTTAAACCAGATGGAATAGCGCTCATATCTACGCCTAATCGAGCCAAGTCACTGCGTAATTATTTTGCGAGTAAACCACCCAATCCCTATCACGTACGCGAATATCTCAAGGATGAGTTGGAGAGGCTGCTAGGGGACTATTTTTCTGAAGTGACGTTTTACGGACAAAAAGTTATTTTTAAACGGAGACCCAGCACCATCCTTCGCTATCTCTGGGCCAAATGGCGCGGCCAATTAACCACCATAGAGCAGCGGGAATATACCGTCAGGCCATACCCAATAGAGCCGAACCGTGAGACTGCCATCTTTGTTGCTGTCTGTAAATAATTATGCAATCACTCTGGCGCCAAAAAACCTACGAAGCATTACAAACCATTACCCTTAATGGGACGATTTTGGATTTGGGTGGGGGCAAGCAATCGTACTATCATCAATTAATTCAAGGTGACCATACGATTGCAGTGGCCAACCTCGATAATGGGGCTGATAATGATTATCAATTTGATTTTGAGCAACCATTTCCAATTGCAGACAAAATGTTTGACAGCATTTTATGCATTAATGTGTTGGAGCACATTAGTGACTATCAGCATTTGTTGGACGAGTGCCACCGGATTTTACAGCCAAATGGCACGATGGTGATTGCGGTGCCATTCCTGATTCGGTATCATCCGAGTCCCAATGACTATTGGCGATATACCGAAGTGACCCTAGAGAAAATATTGCTGACGGCTGGGTTTCGTCAGGTTGAGATTGCACCGATTGGGACTGGGGTATTTGGCGCCGCCTATTCCATGATTCATAACGTATTGCGGTTCGGATTCGTTCAGTGGCCGATACGAGGGATTGCTTGCGGTCTTGATTGGTTGTTGGCTAGATTGGCACCACGGAGTGCCTATACTACCAAGTACTATCCGTTGGGATACGTGGTGCGGGCAGTGCGGTAGAGAGGTGTAACAAAAGTGTGGTAGACGCAGTATAAATATACATATGACGCAATACAAAGACATAATTCTAGTAACGGGCGGAGCGGGCTTTATTGGCAGTAATTGGCTTAATACTATTGTCCCTAGGGAACCAGACTGTTTGTTTATTAATGTTGACTGTTTGACCTACGCGGGAAACTTAGCCAACCTTACCGTAACAGACGAGCCAAACTACGTATTTAGCCAAACGACCATCTGTGACCGGGCTGCTTTGGAACAAGTATTCGCTACCTATAGACCAACTAAAATTATTCATTTTGCGGCTGAGAGTCACGTCGATAAAAGCCTCGAGAGTGCTGATGCGTTTATTGCGACGAACGTAGTAGGGACGCAGAATCTACTAAACTTGGCTCGGGAATATGCAGTGACTCGTTTTCATCAAATTTCTACAGACGAAGTGTATGGGGCACTTGGTCTGGCTGATGCAGCGTTTACTGAAACCAGCCCACTACAACCTCGCAATCCTTATAGTGCTTCGAAAGCCGCGGCTGACTTGTTGGCGTTGGCGGCATACCATACATATGGACTCGATGTGGTCATTACTCGGTCAAGTAACATCTACGGCCCAAACCAGGATGCTACCAAGCTCATCCCTCGGTTTATTACTGCCCTGGCGGCTGGTGAGTCAGTGCCGCTTTATGGCCAAGGAGCACAGGTGCGCGAATGGACGTATGTGGATGATGTAGTGGCAGCAATCTATGCGGTGTTTACCAAGGGTAAAAGTGGTGAGGTCTATAACATCGGCAGTGGTCACGAACTCTCTAACCTCGAGCTGACCAAGCAGCTACTTGCCGCTTTTAATACCGACGAATCAGCTATTGCATACGTTCCCGACCGAGTCGGTCACGACTTTCGCTATGCCCTTAATCCGCATAAAATCCAGACTGAACTAGGCTGGCAAGCTGAAGTTGATTTTACTGAAGGATTGAAGCACACAATCGATTTCTACCAACCGACACTGTAAGGTATGGCACAGCAGTCAATATCCAAAATCAAACTAGCAATCATAGAAAACAATCTCATTGTGGGAGGGATTCAACGATTGGTGCTTGATCAACTAAAGACACTTGACCGCGAGCGTTTTGAGGTTCGTCTGATTACGTTAACGCAGCCGCAGCGAGAAAATTTTTATGACCAAATTCCAGTTGGGACTGAGGTGACTCAGCTACATTTTAGAAGTTTGATTGATCTAAAGGGGTGGTATTCACTGTATGTAGTTTTGAGAGATTTTCGCCCTGACGTTGTGAAATCTTCCACTTATTTTAGTAATACTATTTGTCGATTAAGTGCACTGTGGTTTCGATTTTCTGTTATAACAGCTGAACATAACACCAAGGACGGTAAGAGTTATCTGCAACGAACCATCAATCGCTGGTTGAGCAAAATCGCGTCTACCATGGTAGTTGATTCTGAAATGGTCGCTGAAGCATTAGTGAAAAATGAGAGTTTTGCTCGAGAGCGAATTACTGTTATACCTAATGGAGTAGACATTGCTGCTATCGATGCAGCGCAGGTGGCACTTTCACCGAGTCGCCACGACATTCGTGCTCAATACGGCGTAGCTGACCACGAAGTACTTTTTTTAAATATTGGTCGATTTGTAAGAGTAAAAAATCACGCCCGTATGATTGCTGCATTGGCTGCAGTAGTGCCGCAACGACCGCAGGTTAAACTTATGATTATTGGCGGCGGTGCGCTCGAGGCTGAGATTAAACTACAAGTCCAAGATTCTGACTTAGCCTCTCAGGTTATTTTGCTCGAACCAAGAACTGACCTCCACCAATTTTATGTAGCTAGTGATTTTACTATCTTATCTTCTGATCATGAAGGCTTTTCCATTGCTGCAATGGAAGGTTTAGCGTTTGGAAAACCTTTAGTTTCTACCCGAGTGGCTGGAGTATCAGAATATCTAGAAGATGGCCAGAATGGTTTTTTTGCAGATAGTACGCCAGAAGATTTGGCGCAACAGATGATCAAATGCATTGATCTGTCGCCTGAAGAGCGAGCAATTTTTCAATCAGTTGCGCGAGCAACTGCACTTAGTTACAGTGTTGAAGCGTACGGCAAAAAATTTCAAGCTGTGATAATAGCTGCTGCTCAGAAAAATTTATAGCCTACCTTGTTTGATTAGTTTTTCAATCGCGTTTCGGTAGTGAAACGATAGATTCATCTGGAGGGCTTGATTCCCGGTTAGCCAGACGTGACCGACAGCTTCGTTATCTTTGTGGACGATGCCACCATCCCCGATGGTCCAGGTACCGATAAAATAGATGACGTCACGATCAGGGAGAGATGCTTGGGTTAAAGGGGGTTCTTCCGGAGTAAATATAATATTCGCTTCTTCAAATGTTTCTCGTTTGGCAGCTTCAGCCAGACTCGCATCCTTGTCAGCCTCAAAGATACCGCCAGCGCCTCCTAGTGAACCAGGGTGGGTTGGAGCGCCATAGCCACGTTGAAATAGTAGGACTCGTTTATCTCCAGTTGGGGGAAGTTGACGGAGTAATTCAGGCTGCGTAGCCAGGCTATCACGATCTAGGTAGGTAGAAAGCAGTAAGGCACCACAACCGATTTTTTTGTTGGGGTCGGTAGCGACGGTTGGAGTAGTGATTCCGACTTTAGATAAAATTTTCTTGGCGATTGACATAACACTACTATTACATATTTTTATTGAGTGGTCTAACGGATATATCAAGGGCCCGACAACTGTCGGGCCCTGGTAGAGCTTCAGAGCAGGCTCGCTACCTTGAGCTGCTTGATAGCTTCGCGGTACTTGAAGCTCAGACTTAGACGCAAAGCTTCTGCAGCTGTAAACCAGCCGCTGCCGATTGTTTCGTGGTCCGGGAATACCACCATTCCGCTTTCGGGCAGTTGCCAGTTGCCTAGAAAGTATCCCAAATACCGGTTCGGCATCTGGCCCGAATAGAAGGGAGTTGGTTCTGGCCAAAATGTGATCCCAGTTTCTTCAAACACTTCTCTCTGAGCCGCAGCTGCGAGGCTCATGTCTGTTTTTTTCTTGAAGATTCCGCCAGGCCCGCCCCAGCAGCCGGGGAAGGTCGGTGCCCCGTATCCTCTTTGAAATAGGAGAATCCGACCTGGGTCTGCCGGCGGTAGCTGCCGCACTAGTTCAGGCGGCAGTCGCGGTATACTTTGCTGTGCCTGGCTGAGTAGCAAGGCACCGCAACCAATCTTTCTTGTCATACTAGACTACCTCTTTTAAAGTCACTTACCCCTGGACTGCCCAGGAGTATTCCTGTTCTTACATTAGTACATTATTTTATTTTGTCAAGGCTTCAAAAATTCTCGCTGACGCTCCACCATCTTCTTGGGCAAACAAGGCAACACGTGCTTCGCTGCGGGCTGTTTGATAGCCATCAGTAGCGGCGAGCGCACTTTCTAGATCAGCTTGGGTAGTGATATGTGGACCTGGCGTTAGGGTGTCGAAGTCTTCGTGCAGACCGGTACTGTGACGGTACCACGCTTCGTCGTAGGTAAAGAAAAAGACCGGCTTATCAAGGAGTAGAAAATCTATATAGATGTTTGAATAATCAGTAATGACTGCGTCAATGTCATTGAAGTAGGGATAGGAGTCAAAGCCAGGCGGGATATTGAAAATATGTGAATAGTCAGACATATCTTCTACGGTTTTAGCACCGAATTTTGGGTGTAGCCCGATGATGAAGTGGTAGTTGTGTTTGATGAGAAAGGTATTGAGTTGACCCCAGTCAAATTGGGCCAATGGACTACTGCCGTCAGCCCGAAAAGTTGGGGCGTAGAGGATTACTTTATTTGAGTTAGCGGCGCGAGCGCCGTCGATATAGTTTTTGAGTATGGTGTGAGAATCAATTTCAGAACCTTTGATTTCTCGGTAGAAAACATCAGTTCTCGGTTGTCCGGTAATTACCATGTCACTAGTGGGTTGGCTGAAGGTGCCACTAAGTAGGGCGGCAGTGCGGTCTGACGTGGCAATGATTTTGTCATAGGTGAGGAAAAAACTAGGATTGGTGAAATAATTTTGGTTGTTATTGTAGTTACCGTCGTGGCCTGATTTTTTCATTCCTTTACCGTGCCAGAGTTGTATCACACAGCTTCCGCCGCTGAATTTCCAGTTACGAGTGGTGATTCTGGCATCTACAATAGTATAGTGTGCCCGGAGAGCATAGTAGATACCCCACAAGGAATGATTGTAGTAGGCAGTGAAGCCGGCGTTCGTTAGGATAGTAGCGAGGGCTCGGTCGCGAGTCAGGTAGACTGAGGTAATTTCTGAATGTTCGTTTTGCAAGTGCAGAAAAAAGTATTTGCTGTTGTCAGCAAATATTTCACGTTCTTTACTATTGTGCCAGCCAATACAAACCCAAATAGTATTTGACCTTGGCATTAGATAAGAAGCTGTATGGATGATGTGCGCAAAAATTATTGAGAGTAGGGTACTTATTTTACTCATAGCCTAGAATGTGTCGGACTGAATTATAATCTTCGACAGTATCAATTTCATGTGAAAATTCTCCCGCTACATCAGACACAAAGAATTGTTTTTGAGCAATGATGGTGTCAAATGCTTGGGCTGGATAAAATGCCCCGATGTTACCGGACAGTTCTTTTGCACGGGTAAAAATGCTTGCTGCGTCAGTCTGTAAGAATTTCGTAATCTGAACACTCCTCCCTTGGCCGTGCGGCTTTGGAGTAAGTTGTTTAGAAATAGCGGTCACCACTCCATCAGGAGTAAAGTTTACAAACATTTCGTCAGCTATAAATGCTGCAGAGGAATCAACCGCCACGCAGCTGTGTGGGTGATCAATTATGGCCTGGAGTATGGAGGGTGTGAAATAGACATCAGAATTGAGTAATAAGAAATTGTCGCTGATATAGGATTCTGTTAGCAGGAAACTTTCAATTGGGTGAGAGTCTGCAAAGTCGTTATTAAACACGCAGGTAACTTCCATGGTTAGTCTGTGTGAGGCTACCTCTGCTGCAACGGCTGGGGCATTAAAACCAGTGACAATAATAGTCTGTTTAATCCCTGCGGTATCTAACATCGCTAGGTGCCGACCCAGGATAGTTGTTTCGCCAAGTGGCAATAAACATTTCGGAATTTCGTTAGTAAGCGGACGAAGCCGTTTGCTTAATCCAGCAGCAAGAATAATGGCAATCATGTTATTTTTTATTAATTACATTAGACGTATCGTGTTCGTTTACGAAACTGATGATACTGTTGGCGGTACTGAGAGCAATTCGACGCTGGGCTTCTGTGGTCGAGCCACCAATGTGTGGGGTCGGGATTACTTTGTCATCTGAGACCAAGTCCCATTCAATATCATACGGTTCATTTGTAAAAACATCCATAGCTAACCGAGCTATAGTATTGTCATTGAGAGCAGTCGTGAGAGCAGCGTGGTTGACTATCTCTGAGCGAGCCGCGTTAATGAGTATTACACCAGGTTTCATTAGGGAAAAAGCCGATGCATCGAGTAAATTTATTGTTTCGGGCGTCTTGGGGGCATGGATAGTAATGATGTCAGATTCCGTGCAGAGTTGTTCTTTGCTGACGCGAGTCGTTTGGTACGTCATCATTGTTTCGTCTGAAGTATACGGATCAAAAGCAATCGTATGCATTCCAAACGCTTGTGCCCGTGTTGCCACCAACCGTGCAATCCGACCAAATCCGATAAAACCCAATGTCTTTTGATAGGCTTCGGTGCCAACAAATTTTGGTTTCTCCCATTGGCCAGCTTTCATGCTGGCACTGGCATTATAAAAATCGCGCAACGCAGCAAGTATCATCAACATAGTGTGTTCAGCGGTCGAGATAAAGTTTCCGTGCGTACGGACGTCAATCTGGGGATTGTCTGATGGGAGGCCAAGAATTGTTACATGGTGCTTGCTTGCGCTCTTGAGATCAATCTGGTCGTACCCAGTCGATGCCAGCGCCACACACTGTAGCCGATTGATAGAGGAGAAAAAATCAGCTGAGAGCTTGGTGTTGGTGCGACAGATCATAATGTCGTATTGGCTTGCCAGGGCCGGTAATTCAGATAGAGACGGGAATAGGTTGACATCAACTAAAAAACCATGCGTTTGCAAAAGATTAATGGCGTCGGTATGAATTGGGTCGACAACGAGAATTTTCTTGATTAATTCTGGATAAGGCATAGAAATAAGGCTCAAGGCATTGTACGTAAATTACACCTAAATTGAAAGATGTATTTACTTGTAACTAAGGTCTAGTTTGCATCGTTGCATACTATATAATTGACTGTTCATACAAATGAAACATATCTTCAGGAAAATTTTTAATACTATGGGGTACACCGTAGTGCGTAGTCAGCAAAAAGCTTTAATTGATGCAGATATCGCCAGGGATAGCGTCTTTATGGAGATTTATGAATCTTGCAAACCATTTACAATGGTTTCCGTCGAGAAGTCGTATGCGCTATATCTAGCCACTAAATATATTATTGATAATAAAATACCCGGCGACTTTGTAGAGTGTGGTGTGTGGCGCGGTGGGCAGACTATGATTATGGCTCAGGTACTATTGCGAGCTAATGATACGTCCCGTAAAATTTATTTGTACGACACTTATACTGGTATGACGGAACCTGACGTGATGGATGTGCATATCGGCAACGACGAACCAGCATCGGTAACTTGGAGCAAAGAACAACAAGTCGGTCACAATGATTGGTGTTATGCACCTCGTCAAGATGTTGAGAAAAATCTTATAAGTACAGGTTACCCGGCTGAAAAACTCGTGTTTGTAGAAGGTATGGTGGAAGACACCATCCCAAGTGTACTTCCAGAAAAAATTGCGTTACTGCGTTTAGATACTGACTGGTATGCATCGACGTACCATGAAATGGTTCATGCTTTTCCGCGCTTACAAGAGAAAGGTGTTCTGGTGGTTGATGATTATGGTACCTGGGCAGGTTCTCGAAAAGCAATTGATCAATATCTCGAAGAACAACATATGCCGCTGTTACTAAATAAGGTCGGTAAGAGTGGCCGTGTGGCTATTAAATTTTAGTATCAAAATATTATTCTCATGTATAATAATCGTCATTTACTTTGGTACTATAAACATTAATTAGGTTACTTATGAAAAAATTTCTTATCCGACTCACTAGTTTCATATATTATAAACTTACCGGTTTGCGCGTGAGTACACTCCAGGAAGTACATAAAGACATGAAAGGATCTTTTACTGCGTTGCAGTCGTTGGCAAGAAAATACGCAAACGTGCCGGATGTGATTCCTTGGAACAAGCGCTACAGTGAACTTGATGATAAAGACACTCAAGATTTAGCTGAGTTATTTAAAAAATATGGCTCTGATAAATCAACCAGGCACAATTATTACGTAATTTACGCGGATGTGCTAAAGGGTAGAAGGAATGAAGAATTTATGATTTTTGAAATGGGACTAGGTAAGCCGAGCGCTTCCGTGCTCAATACATGCGCTTCATCAAAAGCATTTCGTGACTGGGCACCAAAGGCACAGATTTATGGGGCAGATATAGAGCATGACTTATTGTTTCAAGAAGATCGCATTACGACCTATTACGCTGATCAGACTGACCCTGAGTCATTAGAGAAAGTCGCCACCCAGCTACCAGTGAAGTTTGATTTAATTATTGATGATGGACTACATTCACCTTGGGCAAATTTCAATACCATTGAATTTGCTTTGCCGCTTTTAAAAGAGCGAGGTGTTATGGTGATCGAAGACATTAATAAAGTATATGAGGAGTACTGGCCAGTGCTACAGGCTATGATTGGGCAATCCTATACTTGTGAGTTAATTATGATGCGGTACCAAATGGTTTGTGTCATCAGCAAGAAGACCAACTAAATATTAATTGTGTCGGTTGAGAATCAGGAAATTCCATATAAAAAATTACTTAGTGGTTTCTCCTTGCCAGTTCTTGGTATCGGCACAGCCTATATTGGCGGTATCAAAACAGCCGATTATTCTAATGACACTGCTGCAATAGCAGCTATCAAAAAATCAATTGACTGTGGTCTTAGACACATTGATACATCAGAGTTGTATGGTGACGGTCACGCTGAAGAGTTAGTTGCTGAAGCTATCAAGGATTATGACCGAACAGATTTTGTCATTAGTACCAAAGTATTTCGACACAATCTACACAAAGATACAGTCATTCGTTCGGCAAAAAACAGTATGCAGCGCTTAGGGATTGCATACATTGATCTCTATAGTATTCATGCACCGAATACTGCAATACCGCTGGTTGAAACCATGACAGCCCTAGATCAGTTGGTGGCCGAAGGGTTGGTTCGCAATATTGGGGTGAGTAATTTTTCAGTGCAACAACTAAAGCAGGCGCAGTCACTAACGAAAAATAAAATCGTAGCCAATCAATTTGAATTTAATTTGGCAGTACGAGAACGGAGTCAATTTCATAAAGTACGGTATATGGAATCGCAGATTATTCCGTACTGTCAGGCCAATGATATTTTAGTTGTTGCGGCCTGCCCGCTTGGTCGTGGAATTGTCTTGCAAGATGAGCCGGTTTTGACTGAGATTGCAAAGCGGTATAAAAAAACTAAAGCACAAGTTGCAATTAATTGGTTGTTGGCACAAAAAAATGTAGTAGTGACGATGAGGACGACCAGTCTCGCACATGTAGAGGAAAATATCGGATCTCTAGGTTGGAGTTTAGAACCGAAAGATTTCGAAATACTCACCAAGCGTTATCCGTCGGACCGTTCATTCTGGAGGCGTTTGATTAACCGGTAAGTAGTGAATCCTATGTATACACAAATACGAGAAAGACTGTGGTATATCGGTTTTCTTGTGTTTGTGACGATAACTCATCCAATCCACCAACCATTTATTCTTGGTAAACGAATCTGGTTACGGTTGTGCCCATCTAAGTCGTTGTCAGAAGTTGCCCCAGCCCCACCAAAAGAAGTACCAAAAATTATTTGGACATTTTGGGCTCAAGGCTGGGAAGCTGCCCCGCCTTTAGTACAGCTTTGCCGGGATTCGTGGCTGGTACATAATCCGACTTGGGAAGTGAGATGTTTAACTCAAGATGATTTGGAAACGTATGTTCACTTTGATTACTCTATAGTTGGTAAAAATATCTCATTTACAAACTACTCAAACTTATTACGAGTTTCAATTTTAAAAGAATATGGGGGCGTGTGGGCCGATACAACCACCTTGTGTACGAAACCTCTAGATAGCTGGCTATCTGCCGTAATGCAGTCAGGTTTTTTTGCGTACAGTAAACCTAAAACTACAGTGGCAGATTGGTTTATGGCGGTGTCACCAAAACAGTACCTAATGCAGTTATGGCATCAGGCAGAGTTTAGATATTGGAAGTATGTGACTCACGAAGGAAGATATTTTTGGCCTCACTACTTGTTTGAATATATTATTTTTTTAGACACGAAAGCTCGAAACGTATGGAATGAGACACCAAAAATTGATGCGGGTGGTCCGTATGCAGTGCAAAAATTTTTTAAGACGAAGACAAATGATACTGCAACGCTCATTGCCCAAATACAAATTAGTGACAGTCCTGTCCACAAGCTCGATTGGCGTATGGATCTTGATCAAGAAGCTGTTACTGTAATCAGGGCAGCGCTACACGTCACTAGTAATAGTCGGTCGGCGAAAGAAGAAGATTAGGAATGAAGCAACTGTCCAGTAAGCAGCCGCAACCAGAAATGCTGCAATTGCTCCAGCTATACCAAAAGTAGGAATGAATAAAAATAGACATAAAATTTTTATCGCTAACGACGAGAGTCGGAGGAAATAAAGTTCTTGTTGCATCTTGTGGGCATAAAATGCTTGGGTATAAAGATTGCTGTGTTTAGTCAGAATAAGAAAAATTCCCATCTGCGCGAGTGATACAGCTTCTGGATAGTTTGGGAAAACTAGTGCGTAGAGATATGGGGCTGTCAGTAAAAATACCAAAACAGTTACAACTGATAGTAAAAACAAGCTCGTGCTCTTTCGCCACATGTTTGTCTGCAAGAGCTTATAGTCTCTGGTAGCAAACTTTGGAAAAAATAAATCACCCGCTACCTGGAAGAGTTTCAATAGATGATTTGTTGGGAGCATGGCGATTGCATAGACCGCTAATTGCGTAGCGCCGAGAAATTGAAAGATCAGTAGTTTCTCAATATGGTTGCCAAACACGCTGATGATTCCAATTACACTGAGATGCTTTGAGTAGGTGAGCGGGAATAAGTCAGGTTCATAATGGAGTTTATATTTGTGGATCGTCAGAAAATATAAATATCCAGTAGACAGACAACTAGTTGCAAAGTAAGTAAAAATTAAGAAGAATGGATCGTCGGTTATTAAAAGTGCTCCAATGACGGTGAATAATAAAATCGGCCTTAGCCAAAAACCTAACAACGCATCCTCTTTAAATTTTTGTTGCCCAAGTAAAAATGCTTTGTAGAGACTAAAGGCTCCAATGAGGGGAGTGAGGGCTCCAACTATTAAAAATGAATTAGCAATAGTCGTGTTGCCTTGGGCATAGTAGTAGGCCGCGAGGGCACCTCCAATCATTAGAATACCGATGCTCCACTTTAGTTGAGATCTGAAACCAAATTGCAGTGCTCCAATGAGGCCCTTAGCGGCTGCTAGTTTAACTGGTATGTTGAGACTCAAGGTCAAGGCAGCCATGATTGTGCCTACAGACATAATAAACTGGTAGGTGCCGTAGTTTGCTTTTGGTAAAAGGTTCGCAAAAGCAATCGCTAATATAAATCCACTAACAATCTGTATCCCATGGCCAGTAAATAACCAAAAACCACCTTTGACAGCGTATTTTACATCTAATTTTAAGGCTTTACTGATTTTGTCTAACACCGTAACTACTATAACACCGTACAATCACTGACGTTACAATGCTGTAACGAGATTGATAGGAGTGATGTTATAGTGATCATGCTAATTATGTATACCTATGGATATTTCAACTGATTTTAATACCTTACCAAGATTTAATCTAAAAGATCGACAGCTGTATGACCTGGAATTACTGCTGGTTGGGGGATTTGCACCTTTGACTGGCTTTATGAATCAGGCTGATTATGAAGCGGTTGTGGCTGATATGCGATTGGCCCACGGTGAGTTGTTTCCAATACCAGTTGTGCTTGATGTACCAGACTCATTTGCTCATCAGGTGGGGGACTCGGTATTGCTGTGTGATCCGTATGGGAACCCGATGGCGGTACTAACAATTGAAAGTCGTTGGCAGCCAGACAAAGCCACCGAGGTACACGGGGTATATGGAACTGACGACATGCTTCATCCGGGGGTGCGCTACGTCATGAATCAAATGCACGATACGTACGTGGGAGGGAAAGTCGAGTTGGTTGCCGTACCCGAACGGCACGACTTTAAAGATTACCGCTATACGCCAACTGAATTAAAAGCGTTATTCAAAGAGAAAGGCTGGGATCAAGTAGTGGCGTTCCAAACCCGTAACCCGATGCACCGCGTCCATTTTGAGTTAGTCAAACGAGCGCATGAACAAACGGGTCTGCCGGTTTTGGTGCATCCAGTGGTTGGTATGACTAGAGAAGGGGACATCGACTACATCACGCGCGTACGGACATATAAAGTCGTCTGTGATTTGTATGGGAAAGATTTTACGCAGCTAGCACTATTACCTTTAGCGATGCGAATGGCTGGCCCGCGTGAAGTGCTCTGGCATATGATTGTCCGTAAAAATTACGGCGCCACCCATTTTATTGTGGGGCGAGACCACGCTGGACCAGGGAAGGATAGTAAGGGAGAGCTCTTTTATGAGCCCTATGAAGCGCGAGATATCGCGCAGCAGTATGCCGCCGAGATTGGCATTATCGTTGTACCGAGTGATGAATTGGCCTATGTCCCAACGCGTGGTGCGTATGTGAGTACAGACGAATTGCAGGCGGGGGAGGAAACCGAAGGAATTTCGGGGACAGAGTTTCGCCGGCGGTTATTTGCCGGAGAAGCTATTCCAGAGTGGTTTTCGTTTCCAGAAAGTATCAAAGAACTACAGGTTGGGGTAGCTAAACAACAGCGTCGCGGGGTTACGATATTTTTTACTGGGCTCTCTGGGGCTGGCAAGTCTACGATTGCTGCTATTGTGGCGAGTAAATTGTTGGAGATCCAAGATCGCGAAGTCACCTTGCTTGATGGCGATGTGATTCGAAACCATCTCACCAGTGAACTGGGCTTTTCTAAAGAGCATCGAGACCTCAATGTCTCACGGGTTGGGTATGTCGCCAGCGAAATCACCAAGCATGGCGGTGTTGCCATCTGTTCGCTTATTGCACCCTACGCGCAGGCGCGCGGTCTGGCTCGGGAGTTAGTCGAATCGTACGGCACGTTTGTTGAAGTGCATGTGGCGACATCGCTGGCTGTCTGTGAAGCGAGAGATACCAAAGGTCTCTATCAGAAAGCCAGGCAAGGTCTCATTACTCAATTTACTGGTATTGACGACCCGTATGAAGTGCCAGAGCAGGCTGAACTAATTATTGATGCAGGCGAGGGGAGTCCAGAGGTTCACGCTGAAACAGTGATTTCGTATTTACAATCGCGCGGCTTATTGATTTCTGCATAAGTACAATATGGTATAGTGCCAGGACTTATGACCAGTCAGGACGGCATAATGACTTCCAAAGAATTTTTCTTTGCGCAAGCCATCTCACAAGAATTAGTAGAAGCACGGCGTCCGTTGCGGGTATTGGAGTTGGGATGTGGTACCGCACCGTACGCTCCTAAAATTTTAGAATTATTTCCCGATATTACCTACGTTGGGGTGGAGCCATTTGCGCCGTCGTTTGCGGCAGCGCAAAAGAGACTGACGTCAGTTGATCGAGCGACCGTCTACCACCAGCTTGGCTACGATGAAGTGGCTGGCTTGGAACCACATTCATTCGATATCGTGATTTCACTCAGTGTCCTCGAACACGTCAAGCAGCTCGGGCGGTTTATTGCACTCGGGGCTAAATACGCCAGGCCCGGCGCGCTGGTGGTGCATCGATACGATTTGGGACATGCGTTGTACTCAAGTTCGCTGAAAGAACGCTTCCAAGTGTGGCTGGGCGGGGCGATGCCTGGTTTATTACCGGAAGATAAATTTGTGCGGCATGTCCCCAGGCATGAAGTCGTACAGTACTTTGAGACGCATCATGGACTTGCCCCGCACGCCTATACATATCATCAAATTCCCCAGTGCAAAGCGCTAGAGAAAGCACTTCGCGCTACTAATTTGCCATTAGAGTCAATCACCAACCTTTACGAGTGGGAATTTACCCACGCCACAACCTTTGCGGCGCTACCCTTGCCAATTCGTGAAAAACTATTTCCGACAGTGGCAGTGTGGGGGAGGCAACAATAAATTATGATATAGTTCTGCTCATATGAAAGATATTCTGAAAGCCGTCGTCTTTGGATGTGCCTTTGCCGTCCCATTTTTGACATTATATATAGCGAACGATATGTTTTTCCCGTTTATTACCGGGAAAAACTTCTGGTTTAGAATCTTGGTAGAAATTGGTTTCTCTGCTTGGGTTGCTCTCGCTCTTTATGATAGAACCTACCGACCAAAATTTTCTTGGATTTTAGGCTCTTTTGGCTTGCTTTTGATCGTCATGTTCTTTGCCAATCTCTTTGGTGAATATCCACAAAAGAGTTTCTGGAGCAACTTCGAGCGAATGGACGGGTATGTGACTTTGGTGCATGTATTTCTATACTTTGTACTGTTGGGTAGTATTTTAACGACGAAAAAACTATGGAGTTATTTCCTACACACTACTATTGGGGTAGCGTTTCTAGTCTCCCTATACGGACTGGCGCAATTTGGCGGCCTGGTAGCGGGAAGCGTGCGAATCGATAGTACACTTGGTAATGCTGCATACATGGCTATCTATACGCTATTTCATACCTTCATCGCTTTGTGGTTGTTTGTTGAAAGCAAGATTCCACTGCAACGGCTAGTGTACGGTCTCCTGGCTGCGATGTTTATTTTTACACTGATTCAGACCGGTACTCGTGGTACGGCAATCGGGTTGGCGGCAGGCTTGGTAGTTACCACCGCCTATATTGGAATCTTTGGAGCCAGATTTAAAGAGGTGAGAACTGCGGCAGCTGGTTTGTTTGTGGTTTTGTTGTTGGCTGGGGGTACATTTATTGCAGTGCGCGACAGTGACTTTGTTCAGGGTAATCCTGTACTCGGTCGTATCGCAAACATTTCGATTGATGACCTGACCGTGCGCTTCACTATTTGGGGCATGGCTCGAGAAGGTATTGCAGAGCGTCCAATTCTCGGCTGGGGACAAGGAAACTTCAACTACGTGTTTAATGAACAGTATGATCCGTTTTTATATAACCAAGAACAGTGGTTTGACCGGGTACACAACATCTTCTTTGACTGGTTGATTGCGGGTGGAATTTTAGGGTTCTTGGCATACTTTGGAATTTTCTTCGCCTGTCTCTACTACTTACTCTGGCGACCAGTCTTTAATCAAGATGATCGGTTTGATGTCTTGGAGCGGGGAGTAGTAATCGGACTATTAGCTGGGTACGTTACTCACAACTTGGTGGTGTTTGATAACTTGATTAGCTACATTTTCTTTGCGGTTATTTTGGCTTTTATCCACGCCCGGGTGGCCAAAGATATTCCTAGCATCGCTAATTATAAAATCGATGAACGTTTAATCACACAGTTTGCGACACCAGTCTTGATAGTGGCCGCCGGGGCAATAATCTATTTTGTGAACGTTCCAGGTATGCAGGCAGCGCACGACATTATCGATGCGTTTCGGGCATCTGAACCACGAGCTCGCTTGGAAGCGTTCGATCAGGCGATTAGACGAGATTCGTTTGCTACCCAAGAGATTGTTGAGCAATTAGCCCAGCAAGCCATGAATATTGCTGGTAATCCAAATATTTCGGATGACGTAAAGCAACTGTTCTTGCAGCGATCTGAATTGGAAATGCTGAAGTTAATTGAAGAAAAACCAGGCGACGCTCGCGTCCATGTGTTTATGGCGAGTTACTATCGGGCAATCAATGCCTTACCACAAGCGAAAGAACAAATGGCGATTGCAAGAGCGCTGTCACCAAATAAGCAAAGTATCATCATTCAACAAGGGTTGATAGAATTTGCAGCTGGTGACACTGCCGCCGCTACAGCCTTCTTTAAAGAGGCACTTGATCTAGAGCCAAAGAACCGTGAAGCGCGTGAGTTCTATACCGGCATGCTGCTCTTGGCTGGTGACAATGAGACTGCGATGTCAATCATCATGGAATACCCAGCTGATATTGCAAGGATGGCACGAAATAATTTCTTTGTTAACGCCGTAAATACAGCCGGCGAAAACGAATTACTCGCTGAACTCTATGAAGCTAAAGTTGCTCTGAATCCTGAAGATGCTCAGAACTGGGCAAGCTTGGCGTACATTTATTATGAGCTAGGTGATTTAGCGAACGCAACTAATACGTTAGAGGAGGCGAAGGGTGCGGTAGCTGGTTTTGATAGCCGAGCAGAGTGTTTCATTGATAACATTAATGCTGGTAACGAACCAGGCGCAGGCTGCTAGAGACGCGTTCTTCAGTCATGGCTATCAAACAAAATGTTTCACTAGCTGAGTACACCACCTTGAAAGTAGGTGGAGCAGCGAGCTGGTTTACTCAAGTTTCCACTGAAACCGAGCTGTTTGATGCGATTACATGGGCCAAGGAAAAACAAATTCCCGTACTCGTACTTGGCTGCGGTTCGAATGTGTTGATCCCGGACGAAGGCTTTGCTGGCTTGGTGATTGTAAATCAGCTAGTCGGAACAGTGTACCAAACGACTAGTGATGATTGTGTGGTAGCACGAGTAAAGGCAGGGACGGTGTGGGATGAGTTTGTGGCTGATACGGTTCAGCGTGGATACTGGGGAGTAGAAAATCTTTCTCATATTCCTGGTACTGTTGGAGCGACGCCAATTCAAAACGTCGGCGCCTATGGTGTTGAAGTATCGCAAGTGATCCAGGAAGTGGTTGTATACGACCAAGTTAGTCAGTCTACAGTCACATTGACTGCTGATGCTTGTGCGTTTGGGTATCGTGACTCAATTTTTAAAAATGGGCGTGGTCGTCACTACATCGTACTTGAAGTGGTCTTTAAGTTACTGACTAAACCACAACCACAATTACAGTATCGAGATTTGGTTGGACGGTTTGATGAGGGAGTACCAACTCAGTTAGACATCCGCAACGCCATCATTGCAATTCGGTCTGCCAAGTTTCCTAACTGGACAACGGTTGGTACTGCCGGATCGTTTTTTAAAAACCCGATCGTGGACGTGGCTATCATTACTCGTCTGTCGGAAAAGTTTCCTGATTTACCAGTCTATCCAATACCACACACATCCCAAGCAAAAGTATCGCTTGGATGGGTGCTCGATAAGATTTGTGGATTGCGCGGACATCAGGTTGGCTCCGTAAAACTTTCAGAAGCGCAAGCCCTCGTTTTGATTGCAGAACCTGGAGCGAATGCACACATGATCAGTGAATTTGCAGCAGACATTATAAAAACTGTAAAAGAAAAAACTGATATCACTATTGAACTTGAAGTGACGCGCGTAAAAAATTAATTATTACAAAATAAAAACGTTGCAAACTTTTTTAAAAAGTTTGCAACGTTTTTTTTATCCACAAATTTTTTTTACAAAACACATTGTAGTTTACATACTTACAAGTGATAATACTTGTAAGCAGACAACTTCTCTTCTGATTGTTCTTTGATAACTGAGAAGGTCTAGCGGTCGAGTGTTACTAGACAATCGCAATCAAACCTATGCCAGTAAAAAAATCAACTCGTAAGAAGACGACTACACGTCGAGCTCCTGCGAAGAAGACTGTAAAGAAGGCAGCGAAAAAGACTACAAAGCGAGCAGTCAAGAAGACTGTACGTAAAGCGGCCAAAAAGACAACCAAGAAGAAAGTCGCTAAAAAGCCTACTCGCAAGCCAGCAAAAAAAGTCGCAGCGCGCAAGAAGAAATAATTCACTTGCACATTCGGCTGATAGCATAACCGCCCTCCACATGGCGGTTTTTGCTTGTCTGACTGACCTTTGTGTTTACTGCAAAATATGGCTATACTAGGGACCTTATGTCATTTCTAGATAGATTTTTTGGGCCATCATACGAAAAAGAACTCAAGCAGATTACTCCTATTGTAGACGCTATCAACGCTCGGGCTGATCATATGAAGCAACTCACTGACCAAGCGTTAGCAGCTGTGACCCCAGCACTCAAGGTCAGGCTTGCTAACGGAAAAACATTAGATGAGCTCCTTCCTGAAGCATTCGCCGCCGTTCGTGAAGCTGCTGAACGCACCACTGGTCTGCGTCATTACGACGTGCAGCTAATTGGCGGAGTATTACTTCATCGTGGAAAAATAACTGAGATGCGAACCGGTGAAGGGAAGACATTGGTTGGTACTGCTCCGGCGTACTTGAATGCGTTAACGGGAAATGGCTTACATGTTATCACTGTCAATGATTACTTGGCACGACGTGATGCAGTGTGGATGGGACAAATCTATGACGCACTCGGCTTAACGTTAGGCGTGATCAACAATAACGCGTCATATATGTATGACGGCACGCACACCGAAGCTGACGCTGAACGAGACGAAAGTGGTGCAGTTAAGGTAGCGTATGAATTTCTAAAGCCGTGTACGCGACCGGAAGCCTATGCAGCTGATATTACGTACGGCACTAATAATGAATTTGGTTTTGATTACCTACGTGATAATATCGAACTTGAAGCCAAAAACCTCCGTCAGCGAGGCCATGTGTATGCTATTGTCGACGAAATTGATTCAGTCTTGATTGATGAAGCGCGTACTCCTTTGATTATTTCAGCTCCAGCTGCAGATTCAGAAAATCTGTATAGTTTATTTGCGAACGTTTCTAATCTACTAAAGATTGACGAGCACTTTACCGTTGACGAAAAATTAAAAAGTGCAACGTTAACTGACGCTGGTATTGAAGCCGCTGAAAAGGCGTTGGGGATTGAAAATATTTATACTGACAAGGGTATCAAGTATGTACATCACTTAGAGACCGCTGTGCGGGCCAAGGCGCTGTATACGAGAGACAAAGAGTATGTGGTGCGTGATAACGAAGTTGTGATTGTGGACGAGTTCACCGGACGACTACAACCAGGTCGCCGCTGGTCAGATGGACTACATCAAGCTATCGAAGCCAAAGAAAAAGTTTCAATTCAGCGTGAATCCAAAACATTTGCCTCAATCACATACCAAAACTATTTTCGTCAGTATGAAAAGCTTGCTGGTATGACCGGGACTGCCCTAACTTCTCAAGAAGAGTTTTTTACTGTCTACGGACTCGAAGTGGTGCCAGTACCAACGCACCGAACAGTGCAGCGTATCGATCGTAATGACCAAATTTATCAAACCGAAGTTGGTAAATTTAAAGCGGTAATTGAGAAAGTGAAAACTGTCAGTCAGACCGGGCAACCAGTATTGATCGGAACGGCTTCGATTGAACGAAATGAGGCACTCTCACAGGCTCTTACTATCGCGAAGGTAACGCACCAGATACTGAACGCAAAAAACCACGAGAATGAAGGGATGATTATCGCAGACGCTGGCCGCAAAAACGCAGTGACACTAGCAACGAACATGGCTGGGCGTGGAGTCGATATCAAACTCGGTGGTATGGACGCAACCCCTGAACAAGCCGAAGAAATTCGTCAACTTGGCGGTTTATTCGTGCTGGGTACTGAACGGCATGAAGCTAGACGCATAGACAATCAGCTGCGAGGACGGTCGGGCCGACAAGGAGATCCGGGTGAGACACAATTCTTTGTCTCGATGGAAGACACGTTGATGCGTGTCTTTGGCGGTGATCGTATTAAAAATATGATGGGTAGGTTTGGTATTCCCGAAGATCAGCCAATCGAAAACCGAATGATTAGCAAGCAACTCGAAAGTGCTCAGACTCGGATTGAAGGCTTCCACTTTGACTCACGGAAGCAGGTGTTGGCCTACGACAATGTACTCAATCAGCAGCGCCAGGTTGTCTACGAACGTCGCCAGAAGCTATTGGCCGGTATTACAGAAGAAGTTGATGCGCTTTATGAAGAGATTGTTGCGACTGCACCTGAAGCCGAAGCAGCTATTATTGCCAAGCGAGCAGAATATTCAGACGACGAATGGTACGAACTTGCTCGCCGCCTCGCCCTGCAAATGATTGATATCGTTTGGGTAGAGCACTTGGAGGTCATGGCGTATACTCGCTCAAGTGTAAACCTACGAGCCTACGGACAGCGTGACCCATTGATTGAATACCGTAAAGAAGGCCTTCGGTTATTCGCAGAAATGCAAGAGACGGTACTGCATCGCATTGCTGAAGTCTTGCCGCAGGTGCAACCAAAAGCCATCGCAGAAGAAGAAGCACTCCAGCAAAAAGAGCGCGCCAAAATTATTGCTGCACAAAAAAATATGACCGACACCAGTCGCGCACAGGTGCAACAACCAAGACAAACATCTGCTGGACCAAACCGCAACGACATAGTAACCATTACTAATGGACCTGAAACAAAGCAACTGAAATTCAAAAAAGCTGAAGCTATGATCGCAACTGGAGATTGGAAATTAGTTAGTTAGTATCTATATATACACATATGAAAACTATTTCAAAAGTTTTACTTGTAGCACTGGCCTTATTAGTCATATCAGAATTCTTGCCCGGTGTTGCTGTAGATGGAGTCTATAGTGCGATTGTGAGTGCTATAGTTCTGGGTCTGCTAAATCTCTTTGTGCGCCCGGTGTTATTTGTGTTGACGCTACCGATTACTATTCTGACTTTAGGATTGTTTACGTTTGTTCTCAACGCACTCTTGATTTGGTTTGTAGCATCTTTTATCGAAGGCTTTACCATCACCGGTTTTGTGCCCGCCTTCCTAGCTTCGCTCATAATATCGATCGTGAGTACCCTTGGAAATAAAGTGTTGTCGTAGATATACAAAACCTCCTTCATGTGGTATCACTAAGCCTCATGTTTGTAGATGAATTAACTGTAGAAGCCAAGGCTGGTGACGGTGGTGCCGGTGTTGTCCGGTGGTTACGTCTGAAATTCAGGCCCAAGGCCGGTCCCGCGGGGGGTAATGGCGGTAATGGTGGGGACGTATACGTCCGAGGGGTTCGTGACGTCAACCGGTTAGCAAAGTATACGGGTAATAAGAAGTTCATCGCACAATCAGGAGAACCTGGCCGATCTCTCAATCAGTATGGAAAGAATGGAGATGATTTATATATTGACGTGCCAGTTGGCTCAGTAGTGCTCGATGTCGACCGCGGCCGCCGCTGTGAGATTACCTACGAAGGTGAGACAGTGCGAATGCTTAAAGGTGGTAATGGTGGACTTGGCAACCTCATGTTCAAGTCATCAATCAATCGGTCTCCAGAGCAAGCAACCACTGGCACCAAAGGCGAAGCTGCCACCCTTGAGATTGAAGTCAAACTAATGGTAGCAGCTGGGTTGGTTGGTTTGCCAAATGCTGGTAAGTCAACACTGCTCAACGCTCTTACAAATGCTACTGCCCAAGTTGGCTCGTACCCATTTACTACACTTGAACCACACCTCGGAGATCTCTACGGGTACATTTTGGCTGACATCCCTGGCTTGATTGCCGGGGCGGCTGAAGGTAAGGGACTCGGACATAAGTTTCTGCGTCACATTACCCGTACCAAAATGCTCCTGCACTGTGTTGCTCTCGATAGTGAAGACCCTCTTTCTGATTATCGAACTGTTAGAAACGAGCTTTTTGCTTACGAAAAAAGTATTCATGACAAAGAAGAGTGGATTATTTTTACTAAAATGGACCTTGTAAATAAGGCTGTAATAGATAGGGTATCAAGTAGTATTGACATAACCAAGAATCGTGTGTTTTTTGTCTCGGCTGAAACAGGAGAGGGGATTAAAAATCTCTCAGAATCACTGGTTCGCCACCTCCAAGAAGTCACCAAGACGTAGTGTTGTTGAAGCCTATGGCCACAGACTTGTCTGTTGCGGAGAGAACACGTACTATAGTTCGCATGAAAGATGCATATACATTGACCGTGGGTATCGAAACTCACGCTGAACTCAATACTAATAGTAAGATGTTTTGTGGTTGCAAGAATGCACCACACGCAGAGGAAGCAAATGCATTGACTTGTCCAGTCTGCTTAGCGCATCCAGGTACACTACCAGTACCAAATTACGCAGCGATTGAAAAATTACTCATGGTCGGAGCTGCCATCGATGGAAATTTTGCCACCTATAGTGAATTCGATCGAAAGAATTACTTTTATCCAGATATTCCAAAAGCATACCAAATCTCTCAGTACGCGTTCCCATTTGTGACTGGGGGTACTTTGGCTGATGTCGCTATCACGCGTATTCATCTCGAAGAAGATACTGCCCGTTCACAGCACGATAAAGGCGACGAAAGCCTCATTGATTTTAATCGAGCCGGGGTACCACTGATGGAGTTGGTGACGGAACCGGTCATCCACTCGGCAGAGCAAGCTCGTATTTTTGCTGAGGAGTTGCAGTTGTTGCTTCGCACTCTTGGCGTGTCTGATGCGAATATGGAAAAAGGGGAGATGCGGGTCGAAGCAAATATATCTGTCAGTAAAACTGACACCTTAGGTACTAAGGTTGAGGTGAAGAACCTTAACTCATTTAAGTCAGTGCAAGCTGCCATCGAATACGAGCAGAAACGACAAATAGAATTGTTAGAATCTGGTGACAAAATTATTCAAGAAACCCGAGGCTGGGATGAGAATAAATCTAAAACGTTTTCCCAGCGGGCAAAGGAGTCAGCTAATGACTATCGGTACTTCCCGGATCCTGACATTAGTAAACTATCGATACCGACTGAGCCTAAGTTCAGTAAGTCTCGGATAAAGGAGATAAGCCAAGAATTACCTTTAGAAAAGCGTTTAAAATATACTAATCTCGGCATGCCGAGTAATCAAATTGAAGTAATCATCGCGGATCAGAATCTTGATAAAATTTTAGAGCGTGTACTTGCTGAGACAAATAATCAGGCTGTTATTAAACTGGCTTCCAACTACATTGCTAGTGACGTCAAAGCACTTCTGTCTGAAAGTGCTACTGGTATTGCAGATAAATCAATATGTAACTTTGTTACGCTGATTAGCATGGCAGAAGCTGGTGAAATTAATTCACGAGTTGCAAAAGATATGCTACTGGCAGTGCTATTTGACGAGGTGGAACCGAGAGCACATGCTCAGGCTAATAACTTACTGCAGCAGTCAAACGAATCTGACTTATTACCGATGGTTGTACAGATTGTGACTGATAATCCAGAAGTGGTGGCTGAGTATAAAAACGGTAAAGAATCGGCACTGCAATTTTTAGTTGGACAGGGAATGAAGGCATCTAAAGGCTCAGCTAATCCGCAGCTATTGAAAGAACTTTTACAAACCCAGATCAAATAATTACTCACACCTAGCCGAGACGAGATAGTGTTAAATCACAATCTAGTTGCTATACTTACGGGGTGGAAAAACTCCAGATAGAAGGCAAAGATTTTATTAAAGCGAATACCATCGCCAAGCAGTTTGGCTATACAGCTGACTATGTTGGGCAGCTTTGCCGAGCCGGCAAAGTAGAATCCCAATTAGTGGGACGGAGTTGGTATGTCTTGGAATCTTCTCTAAGAGAACACAAAGCCCAGCGGCAACGTAGCTCCAAGGAGTATTCAGCGCGTTCAGTGGCGAAGACGCTCGAGACCGAGGAGTCATCAGAATCAATTAAACCAGCGTTTTATACACACGCTGCTACGACAGCGGTGACGTACCACAGAGACGAAGAAGCGCTGGTCCCAGAAACAAAAAAGCCTACGCCGCCGTTACGGGGTCATGTTCTGTCAGTCGGGTTGGCGGACGCTAGTGAGGTAGCGGTTGCGGCGGATGATGCCCCGTATGAATTTACTGAAATTGAACGACCTGAACCTATTTTCAAAGGTGATATCGTCATCGCATCGGCTGAAATTGAGCCAGAACCGGATGAAGAGTTGGTTGAAACAGCTGAGCTAGAGGCGTCTGTAGCGAGCGATAAGATAACAGGAGTAAAACGCACGCCCGTTAAAAAATTAGTCCTAGGTAACCCAACTGGAGCCATCACAATTAGAAAATCGTCAGCCACACCAAAACACCATCATGCAGTAGTGTCAGATCGCTTCATGCAGCGAGTCACTGGGTCTACTCCTAGCCCAGATCAAACTGTCACCGTTAAGCCAGTTGTAGGGCATAGCAGGCCGCTAGAGGCACCAGTCCAGCACATCAGTGGGGGCGTATCTATACCAGTGGTAGCAGCTAGTATATTGCTTGGGTTGTTGGTGAATGGACTGCTGTTAAGTGTAAATCATTCACTCAGTGCAGTGGCGAGCGAACAAGTCCGAACCATTGGCTATTCAATTGATGTCTCGTCGCTAATTGCATCAATATATCAAGCAATATAGAGTTATCTCGTCTGGACGATATTTTTTGAGTAGACGAGCCTGTGCTACAGGCAGCATTGTGGACGTTAGGTATGTGTAGCCCGTGCACAGTTACTACGATGTGGGCATATAGCTATTTGATGTGTACAGGCCGGGTGTGACTGCATATTGATGAAGTTGTGGTTGCGGGTGTTGTGGCTGCGATTTTACTTGTGCAATCTAGCACTTGAAGGGAAGTATCTCAGTGATTTATATTTTATGATTTGTGAACAGGAGGTGTAGATCTTAACTC
>CAYGTP010000002.1:0-83137 GCA_964352875.1 uncultured Candidatus Saccharibacteria bacterium | reverse complement strand
GCTATACACCCCCACGGGGAAAACCTAAGCTAATACTGCTTTGATACGCCTGACGCCGGCCGAAGAAGATTCTTCTTTGGTGATTTTGAAAGTCCCGGCAATGTCTTCGAGTTTTGTGACGTGTGGGCCGCCACAGAGTTCGCGAGAAAAGATTGTTCCGTCTCGTCCGGTCATGGTGTAGATTTTTACCTCGTCCGGATAACGGTCCCAAAAACTTCCTTCCACTGTAGGATCGTTTTCAGCTTCGGTCTTGGCCATGGTTTCAATTGTCACTTCCCCACCAGTTTTAATGGCCTCGTTCACAAAAACTTCAATCTTGTCGAGCGTTTCTCGTTCGACTTTTTCGGGATGAGTAAAGTCAAAGCGCATACGTTCGCCCGTGATGTTTGAACCAGCTTGGTGGACATGCTCGCCAAGGTATTTGCGCAAGCCCGCGAGCATGAGGTGTGTGGCGGTATGGTACTCGACTACCTTTTCGGAGTGGTCAGCGAGACCACCTTTGAATTTTTGCTCTGCTCCAGCGCGCGAGGTAGCACGGTGTGCTTCCATCAGCGCCTGAAAGCCATCTAAATCAACCACTACGCCACGTTCGGCTGCTATTTCTGTAGTAAGCTCGATGGGAAAACCATAAGTGGTAAAGAGCTCAAAAGCCTTTTGTGCGCTAATCACTTTTTTAGTTTCTGGCGCAATGCTTTTATCGATGACTTTCTTGCCGTCTACTTTTTTACTGGTGAGGTGAATTTGTAAGTCGATTTTATTAAATTGTTTAAGACCCTTTTCGAGGGTTTTACGGAATTGGTCTTCTTCAGTTGCTATAGCTGACTTAATCTCTGTTCGATTAGTGTTTAGGTTTGGGTACGCTTCGGTAAATAAATCAATTACACCATCAGCAATGTCAGCAAAGGTGCCTTCTGGTACACCTAGTTTGTCCGCATACCGCACTGCTCGCCGCAAGAGTCGACGCACAAAGTACCCTTGTTCAGTATTACTTGGAAAGACTCCGTCACCAATCATAAAGACTGCGCCTCGAATGTGGTCAGTAATGATTCTAAAGGCTACTGGGTTGTCAGTGTATTGTTGGCTAGAGAGGGTTTGGATGTGTTCAATCACGCGCCACAACAAATCGACTTTATAAACATCGGGTGAGTTGATACTGGCTGCGGCAATACGTTCGAGTCCCCCACCAAAGTCGACGTTTTGTTTGGGGAGTTTTTCAAAACCAGTTTCAGTTTTGAGATACTCCATAAAGACAGAGTTTCCAATCTCCATAAACCGTCCACAATCGCAGGCCGGATGGCAGTGTTCTCCATACTGTGGGTCGTGCGGTGTACCAAAGTCATAGAACATTTCACTGTCTCCGCCACCGATTTCACCCACTGGCATGTTGGCCGGTTTACCAGCTCGGCTCCACCAATTTTCTGCTGCGTCATAGTAGAAAATACGTTCACCTGATTTCATCCCACGCTTGCTCGCTGCTTTGGCTGAGCCCATTTCGGCGATTCCGTTTGTTACTCCACGTTCAGCAAGTACTGTTTGCCAAATATTTGTCGCCTCAATGTCCTTGGGAATATTGAGTGATTCATCACCGATAAACGTTGTAACGTAAAATTTTTCTGGATCGAGCCCGATTTCATCAAGATAAAAACTGGCAATCCAAGGAATTTGTTCTTGTTTAAAATAATCGCCCAGTGACCAGTTACCAAGCATTTCAAAAAAAGTAGTATGACTGGTGTCACCAACTTCCTCAATGTCTTCAGCGCGAAAACACTTTTGTGAGTCGGCGATTCGGGTTCCTTTGGGGTGCGTTTCTCCCATGAGATACGGCACCATCGGCTGCATACCACTACCAGTAAAGAGTGTCGTGGGGTCATTTTCTGGCACCAGGGCGGCAGACGGGACAATAGCGTGGCCGTTTTTGGCCATGAAATCTAAGTATTTTTTGCGAATTTCGTTTCCCGTCATAGTAAATTATTACCAACCATTATTATCAATCAGGCTCACTATACCAAAAAACTCTCTTGTGTCATGTGTTCTGTAGAGATCTAACGGCTAAAGGCATTAGGGAGCAAGGCCGCGCAGTCCTGAAACCCACACTCCATAAAAGGCGTAAAACCATAGAAAACCAATTCCATGCCATACCCCGCTACTATCATTAGTAATCCTAAGATAGTGATCCAACGCTCGGTCTTGAATGACCGTAATACTCTGGCGTCAATTCGGTGTTCGTGAGCAATTTCTGAATGAGCAAGCAAGACCCCTAGGGCTAAGAGAGCTTTTCCCACTACGCTAATTGTCAGCCCCCAAAATAATAAATTCATAATGTTTAGTATACGGTATCGTCCAGTTACTTTTTTGCTTTTACCAACGCCGTAAATTGCTTGATATCTGCTGCGAGTAAGGCGAGTCCTTCGTGGTAGGTTTCTGTCTTGGTTGTATTGATGTCAATTGACTTAAAGATATCATCGACACTCGCATGTTCACCGGCGGTCAAGAAAGTATCAACAGCAGTCTGATACGACTGATCGGCTTGATAGTTACGGTACATCAAACTACTCATTAAGTTACCAAACGAATAGGTGTATTGATAAAAATTCATACGATAGTGTGGCTTGGAAACGAAATGAAGGCCATCAGACGGTCGCACGTTAATCGCCTTACCAACATAAGCTTGCATGTGTTTTTGGTACACGTCACGCATGGTTTGCCAATTCATCGAACCTTCCCTGCGGATAGTTTCATGATATTCCAATTCGATATTAAACCTAGCGATGCACATCACGATAGTTTTGAGGTTATCTGAAATGAGCTTATTGAGAATGTTTACCTTGTCTTTGGTTGGAGCTAGCTCTAAGAGTTTTCTAGAGACGACGTTTTCAAAAAAGGTACTCGCCGTTTCTGCAGTTGCAATCGAATGCCCGGCGTAGCGTTTGGGTTGGAGTTTGCTGCGGTAGGCGTGTATAGCATGGCCCATTTCGTGCGCGAGGGTGCGCAAACCGTCAAACCCATCGTTGTGATTAAGGAATACTACGGTTGGTACGTTAGTGCCAGAGCTACAAAAGGCACCGCCACCTTTGCCTTGCTTTGGGTAGACGTCAATTTGTCCTGAAGCCAACATCTCATCAAAAATTTCACCGTAAATTGGATTAAATTCATAAAAGGCATCTCGACAGATGGCGACTGAAGTTTCGTAGGGTACGGATGCGATCTCGCCAACACTCTCGTCGCGGTCTATGAATGATAGTGGCTTACCTACCCATTTTTGTTTCACTTGGTAGAAGTCGTGCGTTATTTTGTACCCCGTGGTAGTTATGGCCTCTCGAAGGGCTTCCACGCTCTTTTCAGTATGGTCGTAGGCTAAGACAGTTGATGAGTAGGGTTTCTGGTACCCGCGTAGCTCGTCAGTGATTTTTTTGTCTGTAACCAGTGCGTTCAGTTCATTTTCTGCGATGGGCGCTACAGCTTCTAGTACGGCAGCTGCTTTGTCCCACATCTGATGACGTTCTGTCCATGGTAAATCCATGTATTTCATTAACGCTCCGTGGATTGGTACGTCTTTACCTTTATGTGTGATAAATTTTTGGTTCAGAATCTTTTCCGTACCGCTGACCCACATGCTGCGCGAGGTAAGTGACTTGAGGCTGAGAATGCGCTCTTCAGGTTCTGAAAGGGTGTACTTGGCTGACTCAAAAATGCCTTGAAGGTAAAAGTGAAAGGCAACGAGAGCAGGGTCTTTCAGGTACAATTTTTGTTGCGCTTTAGGGATTTTACCAATTGCGATATCAAAGAAGATAACTTCGTTTCCGATTTTGGTTAAACGTTGCTCAAGTAAATTAAGCGCCTTTTCGGCCGCTTCGTCGGTTGAGTCTAGTTCACGACGATACGAATAGTAATACGCTGGTTTGTGACCAACTAAATCCAAGAGAGCGTCACTGTCTTTGAGAGCAGCCAGTAGTTTTTTGCTGCTACTTGTAAAGTCTTTGTTTTTGTATTTTTTAGCAAAGGCTGCGTAGGCTTTTTCAGTGGCTACGATATCTTTTTCAATCTGAGGGTCATGTTCGCTTTTGTAGTATAGGCCGACTAAATCCCACTCCAATTTAATGGTTGGGGCTTTGGGACTCACTCTACTTAGTTCGTACTTAAATTGTTTGCCGTTTGGCTTGGCTTTTTTGGACATCGTAGACAAAATTCTTATATTCTTCAAAGACGTGATTAAACTCGCCTAGTATAGCATTGTCGAGTCGATTATTGAGTACGTTACTAATGTTTTGGTACATTTCAATACGATCATCAAGTTGTTTACCAAAGTCAGCCATAAAGCGAGAATGGTCTTCAAAGTACTCCTCGACCACACTGCGCATGTTGTGAATTTTGTCAGCAGCGGCTACCAAAAGCGCTAATTTAGTGGCCTTTTTTAGTTGTTTGACGTAGGCGACCTTACCATCACGCCAGCTCAAGCCTGGCTCTGTTGGTTCAGAGATGGTCAGAATTGCGTCCGCGACCAAATTACCGAAGTCCGAGCGAAGTTCGTCTTCAGTATAGTCAGTGTCTTCTAGTGTGTCATGCAAGAGTGCAGCCACGATGGTGTCTTCGTCATCTGTGTAGTCAGATACGATCATAGTCACTGCAAAGAGGTGTGAGACATACGGCAATGGAATACTCCCCTTTCGCAGTTGATTCTTGTGCAGTATGGTAGCCGCTTTTATAGCCTGTTCAATGCGGTAGGTGTACATGTTAAAAACCCTCTTTTTTTGCTTCGCGCAGTTCCTCTGTAGCGATTTGCCTATTAAGAGTCGCAATTTCTTGTTGCATTTTCTCTCGTTCATTATCTAATCTGTCCCGCTCACGCTCAAGTTGTTGTATCTTCCGGTCATATTCTTTCGTCAGTTTAGTTATTTCAGTCTCAATTTTTCTACGTAACTCATTTGTTTCAGTCAACTGCTGCCTTTGTGATTCTTGGATTTTTGTAGTTACTACAGTCAAATCGTTCATTAATTCTCGCATTTTAATAGCTAAGTCATTAACGTGACGTTTTTTACGTTCTAAAGTCATAAGTAATTATTTAACACGAAAAATACCCTTCAGCTTGTAATATAGCACGTTTTTTCTCGATACCGCCTCGATTATAGCCACCCAACGTTCCGTCAGACCGAATGACTCGATGACACGGCACGGTCTCATCGTAGTTGTTTGCCATGATGTTGGCGACCGCCCGCGCCGCAAGAGGTTTACCGGCGGCATAGGCGACTTGCTTATATGACAATACGGAGCCAGCCGGAATTTTCCGCACGACTGTACGAACCTTTTCAGCGAATTGTGTCGTGACCGGCTTAGGCATACTTTTTCTTGAGCGACTCAATCGTGGCCGCGGTGGATGAATCAGGACTAGTTTCAGAAGCGACTGGCTTCGGCTTCGCCTTGTTGGCTTGATGCAACGCTAAAAGTTTTTTCCCGCTGGCCTCGCGATAGGGGCAATACTCGCAGGCGTGGCCGCTGGCCGGTATGTCGTCACTGTCTAGGGTGTCTTTAATGGCGGCCAGAGTTTTGTCTATCCAACTGACATCGGTTGGGCAATCAACCAAGGTTGTCTCAAAGATTAGCGTGTTATTAAAGCTTGCTTCAGCTTGGCTGGCATTGGCGTAGACTAAATAGCCCAATTCATTCACCACAAACCCGTTAGCTTCCAGTAGCCAGCGATAGACACCTAATTGTCTGGTATATTGTTGCTCCCATGGGCTATCACCCAAGGTTTCTATTTTGGCTTCTTTAGAGGTTGATTTATAGTCTATTACAATCAGAGAGCCGTCAGGTTTCAGCCATACATCATCAATCGCCCCACTGACTACCAGATCAGTTGGTTGATGGGTCGTCTCCAGACCAACAAAGTTGTCCCGCCACTGATCCAAATCTTTATGTGCGTAGGGTATTGCGTCAATCTTGTACTCCACCATTATGGGGTGTTTTGTCTTTGCTTTACGGTGGACGTCAAACTCCTTTTTAAACAACTCATCAACGGCGATGTTTAGATTAAATGATGGGAAGCCAGGGCGCTTAGTACCGAGTTTGTTGTCGATATAGAAGCAGCGTGGACATTCGGTAAAGAAGTCAATTTTGGAGCGAGACAATCGCCACTTCTCTCCCCCGTAGTTCCATTCACTACTGCGATTGGGATTATAGCGACGTTGGTATTCAGACATAGTTGTAGTATATCACTGGTTAACGGCACGAAAAAAGCCCTTTAGGGCTTTTTTCGTGCCGTGCTAACAAACCTCTAGATTAATTTGCTGTAAACGTAGCAAATTCACCTTCGATTTGGATATCATCAGCAAGGCTGAATTCACGATCACCGCTTTCACTGTAGAACACAATGGCGTATTGTTTGCCAGTTTCAGTTGGTCGTTGGAGAACGATTTGTTCTGGTACCAACCCTTGTTCTTTGCTGAAACGCACTACTCCAAGGAGTCCTGAAAGTTGGCCGTTAGCATAATCACGTACCCCAATCCACCCTTCATCAATTGGGAACGTTGCGCTTTCAAGCGCTACAACTGAGCCGGCTGTTTGTCCGCCGACTGATACTTCCCCATCCCCCGTTGGAAGTTCAGCCACCGGAGCCGTGGTGCTGGTACTAGCGCCTGAGTCAGCAACGTCATCGTCTGTCGACGTGTTAACGTCTGCTGTTTCACTAGCTTCGTCTTCATCCACCACTACTGGCGCTTCGGCTGGAGTATCAGTAAATACCCACACCAGCAAACCACCAATAATTAAACCTACAATAAAGGCGACAACTGTCTTCTGACTTTCTTGTCCTGCGTTCGTTTCTTCTGACATAGTAGAACTACTGAAATAAGCTGTTATGTAGCGATTATATCACGCATTAGCAATCTGCAAGTCTTGACAGAGCCTTAAAAACTAGCGTTTAGTGGCAGAGCGCATTGGCTTCGGCTAGTACCTGTTCGTGTTTGCGGGTTGGAATATGGATATGGCGCAGTAAGGTTGGCCTAGCAATTAGGTCACGACATAAGATTGCCCCGCGTTCAATTAAAACTTGTTTTTGAGCGCCAGAAAGGCTTTGGAGAACGGTAATTGGATAAATCCCTGCTGCTTGGATGAGGTCGTGCAAGTTGTGGTTTTTGGGATAATCCCAACTCAAAAGTGGTAAGCCGGTGCACGCAGCGTAATTTTCTGCCGTAGTTGTGAATTTAGTATTTGTGATCACTCGCATTTCAGTAATGCCACAGATGTCTTTGTGGCAAATTTTTTGGGTTTGTAGGTCAAGAAACCTGGCGTATGAATACATGACTACCTGCAAGTCAGATTTGATACCGGGGCGGGAGTGAAATTTAGCTTCAGCTACAAACGAATGATCGTCACGATAGGCAGCGATATCGATTTCATGTTCTGCGCACTTACCTTGAATAAATGTTCCTATCTCGGTCGTATAACCTTCGGCTTGAAATAGTTTGCCTAAAAATTGTTCAAACGGAAAGCCAGTTGGTCCCAAGTTGAATAAACCGCGCCGAAGAGAGTACCGAGCTTGAATCGGGACGTCCTCACTGGCCCGCAGTAGTTCGAATGCGTGACTGTAAATTTCCTGGGTGGTTATATTGTCATGAATAATTGATTCGATATGTGACACAATATGTTGTATTTCGCTATCACTTGCTCCCGCTCGGCGTAAAGATTTTCGGAGCTTGTTAGATCGAAATTGCTCAGTGGTACCATCAGCTTTTTTAATGACAACAGACATCACCCGATGATACCACCTCCCAAGCACCGAACACCTTCATATAGTACACAGGATTGACCGGCTGCAATGGCATCAGTTTCTTGTCCGAGTTGCAGTACAGCAGTAGTGTCAGTGCGTTCAGTTACTGTCACCGGAATTGGAGTTTGACGGTAACGAAATTGTGCCTCGAGTACCCCAAGTGTGCTAGTTGGAATCCAGTTGCAGTCATGAAGCGTTATGGTTGTAGTAGGTTTAGTGTGTGGCGGAGTATGTGCGACGGTGATGGTATTGGCAGTAATGTCTCGCGCTGTCACGTAATGTGGGGTAGTAGCTGTGATGTAGGTATTGATATTAAAACCGTGTCGCTGACCCAAAGTATAGACAAACGCCCCTTGGTGCTCACCAATTGCTTCACCGACTTCGTTCAAGACGGCCCCGGGTTGCAGGTCGATATAGTGCGAGAGAAATTCCGCAATATCAATATGACCAAGAAAGCATACTCCCTGGCTGTCTTTTTTGGCCGCAGTCGGCAGGCCGTTTTTGGCCGCTTCTGCTCTGATGTTATCTTTTGGGGTATCGCCTACTGGAAAGAGACTGTGGGTTAGCTGTTTTTGCGTGAGCGTCCACA
This sequence comes from uncultured Candidatus Saccharibacteria bacterium, assembly GCA_964352875.1. Lineage (GTDB taxonomy): Bacteria > Patescibacteriota > Minisyncoccia > Phycocordibacterales > UBA918 > OLB19. Next base: position 74,786 of record CAYGTP010000002.1, on the reverse strand, counting down.
AGAAATAGCTTTGATCTTTGCTGGTGTCTACCCCACGCAACAATTGTACGCCGCTTGTACTATCTTTGCGTTGTACATAGTGCCCAGTTGCGATGTAGTCCGCTCCACGCTCCAGCGCAAAGTCTAGAAAAGCGCCAAACTTTACTTGCTGATTGCACATAACATCAGGATTAGGGGTTCGGCCAGCAGCGTATTCACTAATAAAATAATCAGCTACTCCTTGCTTGTAGGCAATTTCAGCATTGCAGGTCAAAAATGGAATTTTTAGATGAGCGGCTACTCGCATCGCATCTAGCCGTTCCTGCTCCCAGTTGCATACCAGCCAGTCTGGGTGCCAGACTTTAATAAAAACCCCTACTACGTCGTAGCCTTGATTTTTGAGTCTAAGCGCGGCAACTGAAGAGTCTACCCCGCCCGACATTCCAACAAACACAGTTTTCATATTGGTACGCTAGCACGAAATCCAGTTATCTCAAGTGACGAGCGATATTAGCGCGATGTTGATTAAAATCTTCGGCATAATAAAATTCACCATCGTTGCCTGTAATATAGAAGAGATAGTTACTTGGCGTGGGGTTTAATACCGCCATGATGGCATCAAGTCCAGGGTTACCGATTGGAGTTGGTGGTAGTCCTGGGTACAGATACGTATTGTACGGAGAATCAATATCTAGATCACTTGGTGCGAGTTGGTTAAGGGGTTTGTCGAGTACGTACTCAATTGATGCGTCGGCTTGCAGGGCCATACCGATAGCTAAGCGATTTTGTAAAATTCCAGATACCATGCGCTTACTGCTCGAACTATTTGCTTCCCTTTCAAGGATTGATGCTAGCACAACAATATCTGATTCACTGAGTGGATATGCTGCAATTTGGTCTTTTAGGTCAGCTGTCTGTACACTATAAGTGTCTAGTAATAAGGTTAGCAATTCGGCTTCACTGTAGTCAGGTGGTATCAAGTATGTGTCGGGCCACAGCTGACCCTCAAAGTCGAGAGCAGATTCAATAAAAGTATCTGCTGCAAACTCGTCGAGTGTATTAGCTGCAATTGCTGCAATCGTGGTGGCTCTGGTGCCTTCGGGAATAGTAAGACGGACTAGATTTTGGGTTGTGTCGTTGGCCAGTAATTTTTGGAGTACCAGATAACTCGTCTTGGGTTGAGTAAACATATAGGTCCCTGCTTGAATATTTGCTGTTTCGATCTCGCTGAACCAAAAGAGTTGTATATAAAGCAGAAACGTCGAACGGGCGTACCCAGCGGCCACCGTTTTTGAAAAGATTTCGTCCACAGTCATCCCAGCTTCGATCACTAATGGCTGATCGACCGGGAACATAGCTGGAGGTTGGTTGGCATAGAAAAACCAGGCACTTACCGCACACAAGAGGATGCAGTCAAAAATTAGTCCATACACCAACCATTGTTTTAGTTTGGTCGAGCGGGTTGAAGTATCGATACTTTGTAGTTCAGTAGTTGGGTCCATGTTAGTTTTCAGGAACGGTCGGTAAATTTGATGGTGCGGTTGCCCGAGTAGATTCGATCCGACCAAGCGTCGGTGTCAACGCTACTTTACCAGGCAAGTGAAACATTGTAGCTAACTCTTCGACTGTAAAAATTTCATATCGCAAGGCACTGCTTTTTGGATTAATTTTTCGTAATTTATATTCTTTTAGTTCTTGGATACGCACAGCATTTAATTTTGTCCCAAATGGATCAGCAAACATAAAATAGTTGAAGTCTGTTCGCCAAGCAACCCCGAGTCCGTTACGATCATTGAGATCGTATTGGCTGAAGAGTCGATTGACGGGTGAAATGATATCAACATTAAACTGCCCTTTTGGGGCAAGGTAAAGCCATCTGATAGCAGCCATATAGGCATATTTCTCAATATTTCGTTCCATCGCTTCAATTGTGTCACGCTCTCCAGAGGTAATGCGAGGTGAACCATCAAAGTCTGAACCTTCTTTCGAGATCGATGCTTTAGTCTTAGGATCTCGTTGCATGATTTCGTCAACTGCTTCTTTGGCGTCCTCAATCCACTTGCGACCACTTCCGAATGGTTGCCCGTTAGCAAATTCTGACTCTCGATATGGTATGGCTACGATTTGAATACATACACGTTCATGTGGTTTGACTTTTGTGCCCAAGAATTCAAGCATAGGCGTGAGTGGGTCAACTTTTTCCTCCTCTTTGGGTAGCTTATCCAAACCGTAGTCAATATAGGTTTTGATGGGAAAGTGTCCAGGTTTTTTCTTATGAAATTGGTGCGTGAACACTTCCCATTTATCCAGATCGCGTTCGAATTCTGCTGCATAGTCAACTGGTTCTTCTACTACTTCGACACCTGGATACTGTCCATACAACGCTGCTTCGATGGCGTCTTTGGTTTTTTTAGTGGAGACGTTAGCGTAGAAACGGACATCGCCACCGATGGAGACGATTTCGAAAGAGTATTGCTGGGGATGTTTGCCTTGTACATAAGTCTGAAAAAGGTTGTCAGGCGATTGTTTATTCCAGATTTGAGTGAGGACAATTTCCATTGCCTCAGGTGATTTGAATACTTCAGGTGGTAGTTTAATGCGCAATGTTGTTCTGCCGGCTGACAATCTAAACGCTTTAGTTACGTATTCCATCCATTGCCAAAATGCTAATGAAATCGTGAGTAGAGGTAGCCAAATTGGCGAGAGAGCAAAAACCATGGTGATAGTTTTGACTAACGAGAAACTAGGTAGTTTAAAAATGAAGTATAACTGTACAAAAGCTAGAGCCGTGAAGACAAGACCGTAGTCTATATCATACTTCTCAAGTAATTTACGCAATTTTTTTATAATCACAAACATGCCTTGTAATTGTACACTAACAAAACCGGTGGCTCGCTATGCGAGCCACCGGTTTTGTAAATAACACTTTGCTGTGCTAAATGATCACTGAATAGGTACCGTTGGCTAATCGCTTGAAATGATTAGTATCTTGAAGGTTTACAACAATCGTATTGTCTTTGACATATCGTTCTTTACGAACTTTATCAATGATTTCTTCGCGACTGAGCGGTCCATGCTCCTCGAGTAGTTGACGCAACACATCTTTCACAACGCCAGCTGAATAACCCCATTCTGATAATGCGTAGATACCACGACCAACCAAGACAAACCGTTCGTCTTTGATCAGTTCGTTGTGTGTTGTTGCAGAGTGAGCTTTACGTTCGAAAAGCTCTTGGATTGCTTTAGCTACTTCTTTGAAATGCATTGGCGAACCGTGTCGCTTGACTGCGAGGTAGGCATAATCACGTATCCCTTTAACTCGAACATTTGGACTATCTGAACGACCCCATTCACCGAGTGGATTAGGAGCCACTTCTTTAGATACTGCGAGCCAGCGTTTCATAACGGTTTCGTTGTGTGTGTTAGCAATCTCAGCTAGTTCAACGCGAAATCGGTTGATGATTTCTTGTTCACTAACTAGTTCATCACGCTTGAGTGATTTGCGAATATTACGCAAGGCTTGTTCAACGTTGTCGGCAACAGCACGTTCGGTGTACCAACGGTGGGTGTAGTTTGGGCTTTCTTTACTTCGGTAGAACGGCGCACCCAAGATTAAGAGAAAATAAATATGATTGCGATCAGTGGCATCTTTGGCAATTTCATCAAGGAGTACGTTTTCTGCGATAAACCCACCGCCCAATTCTTGGATCATGTTCTTTAGCTCTTCAAACAAGGCTTCGTGTTCAGTGTAGAGGTCTGATTTTTGGATTGATCCGATACCGTAATTTTCGATTTGGCGGACGCGTTCGCGTGTGATGCCGTAGGATTGACCGATTGATTCCAAGGTAGCAATCGTGTTTGTGCCATCCAAACCAAAACGCCGTGTGAGTACATCACGCGCGCGATCTGGCAATACAGCCAAAAGTTTCTTAGTTACTTGTTTAGGTTTAAATGTCGTCATAAATATTTTTACCGTTCAATTCCTCAAAGAGGATTTCTTTGCGTAGCTGCATTTATAGCACTGTATTTGACAAGCGTCAACTGTGTTGTGCAACCTATCTAGTAATAAAGTTTAAAATCCGTCCCGGCCGATAAATCACCTTGGTGATTGTTCCGGTCAACTTTAGAGCCAGCTCTGAATCGGTATGTACTGCCGCTACCGCTGTGGCTTCATCAGCGTCAGGAGCAATGGTAATCTCCCCCCGTACTTTGCCGTTAATTTGTACTCCGATTGTGACCACATCGTCCTTAGCAAGCTCAGGATTTGCTTCTGGCCACGGCGATAGGTGAATCGATTCAGGGTGGTCAACAGACCATAATTCTTCGGTCAAGTGAGGCGCAAACGGCGCTAAGATGCGTAAGAAAATTAAATATGAATCTTTGGTCAATCCAACTTTTTCTACTAAGTTAACAAACACCATCATGGCAGAAATAGCAGTATTAAATTTGAATTGTGAAATATCCGAACTTACTTTAATGATGGTCTTATGTAGTTGCTTTGCAACTTCTATTGGCTCGTCATTAATGATATGTTCAGATAAACCATAAACCCGTTCAAGAAACCGGCGCTGGCCGGCGATACCGCCCAGATCCCATGGGTAGTTTGCTACTTCCCCATACGGACCCATAAAGGCTAGATACATTTTGACAGCATCTGAACCAACAGTAGTGACCTGTTCATCTGGGTCAATGACATTACCTTTCGACTTACTCATTTTGTTACCGTCGGGTCCGAGAATCAGTCCTCGATTAAGACGTCTGGTGTACGGTTCAGTGTGTATAGTGAGCCCAAGATCGTAGAGAGCTTTTTGCCAAAACCGTGAGTAAAGCAAGTGCATAGTTGTGTGTTCAGCACCACCAAAATATAGATCAATCGGCAGCCATTGTTGTTGGCTCGCTTTGCTCGCCAGCTCCTCCCCATTTTGATTATCCATGTAGCGTAAGAAATACCACGAAGAATCGACAAATGTGTCTAGGGTTTCGACTTCTGGTGTCCAACCTGCTCCAAAAATCTGTTCAGTCCGGGCAAATAATTCTTTACTTTTTGCTAACGGCGCTTCTCCAGTTGGTCTGAAATCAACGTCTTCTGGTAGCGTCCATGGTAAATGTTCTTTAGGAATGGGGTGTGCGTTGCCGTTAGGGTCATAGACAATCGGCACTGGCACTCCCCAATATCGTTGCCGTCCGACCGACCAGTCTCGTAGTCGGTAGGTATTCATCATTCGTCCACCCACCTTCTTGGTAATTGCGACTTTTGCTTCTTCTGAGTTTATGCCATTGAATTCATTAGAATTGTGCAGTACACCAGAATCTGAAAAATTAGAAAACTTTTGTAGGTGTCTTTGTAAAAATATTTTATCTTCTGTTTCGTCAGATAGTACTGACAAAGCATCTTCCGGAGACATCCAATGATGATGAAATTCTGAAAGTTGTTCTTCAGCTGTTAGCTCGGGTTTGACTTGCTGATAACTTTCTAACTGCACTGAAAAACCATAAGCTAGTGCTTGCCTATGTAGTTTTTTTATTGGCTTATAGTAATTAGCTTCAACTGAGCCTAAATATCTAAGTGTACCTATATCGAAATAACCAGTTTCCTCTATTACTTCCCGCTCAACTGCTTCTTCGGGAGATTCTCCCTCGTCAATTCCACCTCCTGGTAAACAATGCAACGTTAGATTATTGTTTGTGACTGACTGAATTAAGATTTCCCCTTTATTATTTTCGATTACGCCTACAGCAATTGACCGAAAAACACCTTTTGGGTGACGAGGGTTAATTTGTCTAGCGACTACGTCTTTGATTGGTAGCTTAAATTTCTTCGCAAATGCAAAATCGCGTTCATCATGTGCGGGCACGGCCATAATCGCACCGGTGCCGTAACCTGAGAGTACGTAGTCGGCGATAAACACAGGAATCTCCTCGCCATTTGCTGGATTGGTAGCAGTAATTCCCTCCAGTTTGACGCCGGTTTTTTCTTTGGTGCCGTCGAGACGGTCTTGCTCGGCTTTGCTTTTTGTCTGAGTAACGTAGTCTTCTACTGTGGTACGGTTTGTGACTTGTTCAATATTTTTGCTAACCAGCGGGTGTTCAGGAGCCAGTACCATGTACGTAGCGCCATAGAGTGTATCAGGCCGGGTAGTAAAGACGGTAACTTGATCTCCAGTAGATAACGCAAAATCAATCTCAGCGCCCTCCGAGCGGCCGATCCAATTACGTTGTGCGTCTTTAATCGGTTCGGGCCAATTAAGTTCATCTAAGTCGTCAATTAAGCGGTCTGCATAATCTGTGATTTTGAGCATCCATTGAGGCATTTCTCGTTTTTCAATTTTGTTACCGCACCTTTCACACTCGTCTGTATTGATTACTTGTTCGTTGGCAATCACCGTGTTGTCGTGTGGACACCAATTTACTATTCCGCTACCGCGGTATGCAATACCTTTTTCAAAAAACTGTGTAAACATCCACTGTGTCCATTTGTAATATTTAGGATCTATAGTGCTAGCGGTCTTGTCCCAAGAAAAAGCGGCTCCCATGCTAGCAAGCTGAGTTTTCATATGCGCAATGTTGCCCTCGGTCCATTCCCGTGGATTGACATTGTGTTTGATAGCTGCGTTTTCAGCTGGTAGGCCAAAGGCATCAAATCCCATTGGGTATGCTACCTGCTTTCCTTGCATTCGCCGGTAACGTACGTAAATGTCAGGAATCGCAAAGGCATACCAATGGCCGATATGGAGATTCCCAGAGGGGTAAGGTAATTCCACTAAGACATATTCTTTTTCTTTGTTCTGATCGCGTTCCCCAACGTCATATATACCATCAACTGCCCATTGTTGTTGCCATCTCTGTTCTATCGCCTGGTGATCAAACTTTTTATGCATATGAACCATCAGTGTGCCACAAAACTCCGAGAAGTAAATTTTTAACTACGTTACTGTTTATACACTTCCTCAATCTGACGCTCAAAGCACCAGTCGCCAGCTTTATAGTTCCAGTTGTAATTTTTCTCGAGACCAGGTGCGGCAATTGAGCGTGTTTGGAATTCTGCCGCAGTCGAATCGAACGCAAATGTGGCACAAAGCTCGTAGGTTTGGTCATCGGTTATTTCGTAGCGATAAGTTTCACGATCTTCTGGTGCTGTCGGTACCTCAAATGCACCGTATACGGTGGCGAGATTTTCTGGTAATGCTTCGTTACTACGGTAATAATCTTCGATTCGCCATTGCATGTCTTGTAAGTGGCCGACTTGTTCATTGTCAAGTTTATATTCGCGCACCTCGCTAGGTGCGGCAACGTTCATGATGCTGTATCCAAGTGATGTGAGAACGATTATAGTCGCACTAACTCCATATATGATGGACTGTCGCTCATTTGTCATCCAATGCCCTCGGGCATCAAGCAGGTAGTAGTGGAAGGCTGCTCCAGTGACGAGCAGTACTGCCGCAGCTTTAAAAATAAAGCGTTGAGTTATTTCACCCTCCAGAAAAGCCATAATGACAGCAACCAAGTCCCCAAGCAGTACCGCACCACCGACGAGTAGTGAAAGATAGATTAACCAGCGAGTTAAACCGAGATATGCTCCTTCAGCTTCACTACGACGGATTTTGTTTACTGTCCGAGTGAGGATAAGGTAGGTCGGGAAAAAGACAATTACCATCGCAAAGCCTAAGCGGACACTTGAAGCAGCACTTTCGATGTTCCAATATTGGTCAGTGGCATCAGGAAACGTAAGATTAATGACACCAAACAGTAGTACGAGTAAAAATGCTAATGATAGATAGAGCGACGCCAAAGCACCGAGCTGAAGCGCGAAGTTGCGAGCTGTTGTATTCATATACATAATCATACGCCTTTTTTGGCAAAAATGTAACAAATGTGGGACAATACCTGACATGAAACCAGAAGATTTAAAGAAAGCACCGAAACTATTTTGTGAAAATGTGGCCACAGGATTTTCACCTGAGTATTTTATTGTTGGACTACAAAGTGGCCAAAATGCCCAAGTGTATTCGTTTAGTCCGGCTCACGCTAAGCGATTGTTGCAAAAGTTGCAATATGACGTAGAAAACTACGAAAAACAGCATGGTGAAATCACTGCAGAGTGGAGTCCAAACGTCGTTAGCCCAGTTCAGCGGTCTAATCCTCCTCTTAACGGTAGCTAGTTAGTTTGTGGCGGCAGGTTGTTCGGTGCACACGTCAAGCTAGTATCTATTGCCTGACAGGTACCAACCAAACTCTCGCCATTGACTCCGAAAAAATCGCAACGATTCCCAAGTATCTCGTCAGCACAGGAATCTTGCGCTCTTGCTTCGGTTTCTTCAGTTCGTTCGTACTCGATTTGGTTTTCAATTGGTACAGGTGTGGTTTGTACTACCGTTGTTTCTTCTATTGTTTTCGGTGGTGTAGCTGTTTCTACCTCGATCGGCGCTACATCGTTAGCGGTGATGCTTGTGGCGACGTCCGGCACCGGTACCGACGAACTAGGTGTTACCTCTTTTGCAGTCACTACTGCGGGAGCTGGCACATTGGTATTGGTTGGGATTGGGGTCGGTATCGCTACCTCAGGCGTGACCGTAGGTACAGTTTCGACGGGGACACGTTCTGCAGGTTCTATCTCTACTACGGGCTCAGTTGGACCAAATCCAAATACACCGATGAACGCTAGCCATATAGCCATGACTGCACTTGCTATAAATTCCATAGCTGTATTCTACCGCTCTAGATTGCAGAATAGAAAACTGTCTGGGGAGACTAGCTATGGAGAAACTCAATCACATCACCGTCTTGTACAACATATTCTTTCCCTTCAGTACGAAGTTTGCCGGTCTCGCGGGCTTTTGCGAGTGAGCCAGCAGTCACCAGGTCGTCAAAGGTTACTACTTGAGCTCGAATATACTTGTCTTTAAAGTCAGTATGAATCGCTGCCCCGGCTTCAGGACCAGTACTCCCCTGTTTTACGGTCCAGGCCCTTGTCTCCTTCTCCCCAGTAGTAAAGTATGACATCAAGCCCAGTGTCCGGTAACTGGCTTTAATGAGTTCGTTAATCCCACTATCAAGTGTGCCGTATTCTCGTCTAAATTCAGTTTTCTCGTCTTCAGCCAAATCTTTTAGTTCGTGTTCTACCCCAGCGTCAACAATAACGTATTCTGAGTTCGTTTTTTCAAAAAATTCCAATAGTTCGTACCAACGATCATCATTGTTTTCGTCAAAGCAGTAAGCCCCGGTCTTTTTATTTAAGACATACAGCACACGCTTCATGGTGAGTAGATGGAGGCCTTTGATGATGAGCTGCTCTTCCTCGCTCATATCGAGCTTGTGAGCGAGTTGACCTGCTTCGAGGTGTGGCAGCAGCCGTTCCAAGAGGGAGTGTTCAGCTACTGCTGTTTTGTCACCGCGCTTTGCGTCACGCTCGACGTTGCCGAGTCGCTTGGAGACAGTTTCAGCATCAGCCATGATCAGTTCTAGATTAATGACCTCAATATCACTCATTGGGTCTACCACGCCAGCGACGTGGTGGAGATCTTCGTCTTCAAAGATGCGGACCACTTCAGCAATCATATCGACTTCGCGGATATTAGACAGGAATTTATTTCCTAAGCCTTCTCCAGTTGAGGCACCTTTGACCAACCCGGCAATATCAACAAATTCTATAATGGCGGGAATGATATCCTCTGAACCAGAGATACTAGATAAGGTCTGTAGTCGTAAATCTGGCACGGGCACTACTCCTACCGAAGGATCAATAGTACAAAACGGATAGTTCTCAGCCGGTACAGATTTCTTTGTTAGTGCATTAAAAAGCGTTGATTTACCAACGTTAGGGAGTCCGACAATTCCGACTGAGAGTGACATAAAAAAAGGGGGTCCCGAAGAACCCCAAAGACGTCTGAACGAGAGTAGGGTTGGTGAGGCCCTACCAGGGACGCTGCACAATGGGCTCCTTCTCCCCACAGCAGTTTGATTTAACACCAAAATGTAATGTTTAGCAAGCCTTTCGCCCAAGCTTTTCCACATCTTTCATCCAGCGCTCACGGCAGGTATCGTCGACTTTCTCGCACGGACCGATAGTTTTGACGCTGGTTTTAATACCGGCGAAGCCAAGAATTCCTTCTTGGATTTCGTTGTAGTAGTCGCCAAATTTCCACCAGGTCTGAAAAGGACTATGCGTTCCAGATATAATAATCACGCGCGCTGTCTTCCCTTTGAGTCGTTGAATGAGTTGTTTGGTCGTTTTGTCAAAGTTGAAGGCAAAACCAGGCAGCCACATCCGGTCAAACAACCCTTTCAAAATAGCTGGCATCGTCACCCACCAATTAGGGTATACAATCAAAATGTGATCCGCCCAATTAAAGTCTTCTTGCAAGGCAACTAAATCAGGTTCGAGGTGCTGGATTTCTTTGTAGCCTTTATGGAGAATTGGGTCGAATTGTAATTGACCGATATTTTTACGACGGACTTCATGTCCAGCATCTTGCGCTGCTGCCTGATACCGGTCAGCAACAGTTCCAGAAAACGTCTCGTGATCAGGATGGCCAAGTAGTACTAAGATTTTTTTACTCATGTGGGTACAGTATACGAGACTGCCGGGTCAATGACTCGCCTTTTGTGTTGATAAATGCAAATACCGCAATTAATTTCGAAATTAATTGCGGTATTTATTAGTTACTGTCTGATGGATCCGTTTGGATTAAATTTGCCTTGGCTACCGGCTTGCATTTGCACTAGTTTTTGTTGCATTTCTGGACTCATGGCGGCCATCATTTCTTTTTGGTATTTAGGCATTACTTTCATTGCGGCTGCCATTTGGTTATTCCCGTTGACCTTCATTTCAGCTTGCATTTCTTTGGCTATTTTTTCAAACAATTGAGGATCCTTCTCAACCATTTCCATAATTAATTGCTGCTGATCTTCGGGTACGTTCTTGAGTTGCGATTGCAGCAACTTCTTCATTGCATAATTTTTGATTTTTCCAAACATAGTTGGGCTATTGTATCAGGTTGTCTGTAGTTTGGCAGCATCTTGTGTAGACATTGACAAAACCCTTATTTTTAGGCATTATTCTACCATTAAATTATTTTATGTTACAGAAATTATATACCTGGTACGGCATGCGTACTGTATTGGCAGTACTCGCTGTGCTCATCATTGTTAGTACATTTGGAATTGTAAAAATGTTTGGCGGCTCTAGTGCAACTGAGTCACCAGTGTTAATTGACACGACTCCATTAGTCGAGACTACGACTGTTGCCAACAGTGCAACTGAATCTTCTATTAGCTTTATTGGTACCGTTGAAGCTCTCGACCGAGCAGTGATTGAAAGTGAAGCATCTGGTCGCGTGACGCGGGTAAACGTTGCACTCGGGGACCAGGTCGCGGCTGGATCTATTATCGCGCAACTTGAAAATGCTTCCCAAGCTGCCGCTGTGTTACAAGCCGAAGGAGTCTACGAAGCAGCGTTAGCAGCGGCAGCACAGAGTGATATTGGTGTAGATGAATCTGCCACAAACTTAAATAACGCTAAAACAACAGCTGTTTCTACAATCAAATCTGCTTTTAACACCATCAATAATATTCTTGTCTCTGATATTGATAGTTACTTTAATCAGCCACAATCGCCCGCTCCAAAATTAGTGATTGCTGGAAAAGGTTCTACTCGCACGTTAGAAATACAAAGAGTCGCTGTCGGTGATATGATGGCTGATTGGAAATCAGATGTTGATGGAGTAACGGTCGACTCTGATTTGGCTAACGCACTAGGAACGAGTCTCCAAAATGTAGACGAGATACTCGATATGGTAGATACGTTTCTCATCATCTTTAAAGAGGATGAGAACAGCTCAAGAACTAACGACTTTACCGCTATTAGAACAACCATATTAAATACTCAGCTAGCCTTGGAAAATGCCATTACCGGATTAACTTCAGCACTCGATTCTGTCAGACGGGCTGCATTGGCTGCTAGTGGCGGCTCTTCCTCGGCATCAGACGCACAAATTAAACAAGCGCTCGGCTCCCTTCGTAGTGCTCAGGCTAACTTTGCTAAAACAATTATCAGAACTCCGATTGCTGGAACAGTAAATAAGATCGACGTTCAGGCTGGCGATTTCATATCTTCATTTGAACAAGTGGCAATTATTGCCAACAATGACGCCCTCGAGATTTCTATTTTTGTTGGCGAAAACGATCTAGCAAACATTTCAGTCGAAGATGAAGTGTTGATTGAAGATTCTGAAATCGGTGTGGTGACCAACATTGCTCCGGCTGTTGATCCAGTCACACTCAAGTCAGAAGTCAAAGTAGCTACAGAATCCACCAACCTAACAACTGGCAACACGGTGACCGTCTCCTTAAAGAATTCCGAGCTATTAGGAAAAGCCGACGCTCCGTTACTTGTACCACTGACTGCCGTTAAGTTTACAGCTGACGCTGGCTCAATGTTTACCGTTTCAAGCGATGGAATATTAGAATCTCGAGCCGTCTTGATTGGCCCGATTTCTGGTTCGTTTGTAACTATAACTGAAGGGATTGATAAAGATACTGAATTCGTTGTCGACGTCCGTGGTCTTTCAGCCGGTCAGTCAGTGGAAGTAATGAGTAAAAAATAGTTATGTGGGAATTTTTTATCCGCAACAGCAAGTTCGCGTATTTGTTTCTGATTGCACTCATAGGACTTGGTATGTATACCTTGATTGCCATTCCAAAAGAATCTTCACCAGAAGTGGTGATTCCGGTAGGGATTGTCAGTACAGTACTCCCAGGTGCGCCAGCTGCTGATGTTGAGTCGTTAATTACTAACGAAATCGAACGAGGTTTAACAGCGCTGGAAAACGTCGACCAGATTACGTCTGTGTCACGCGAAGGGGTTTCATCTGTCACGGTTGAATTTGATGCTAACGCTGACCTTGATACGTCTATTCAGGATTTAAAAGACGAGGTTGATAAAATAAAACAGGACCTCCCCGATAACGCTGAAGATCCGTTTGTGAGCGAAGTAAACTTTGTTGATCAACCCATTCTTACTTTTGCTATTGCTGGGGATCTAAGTCCATTTGCGTTCACTGAATTGGCCATTGACGTCGAACGTGAAATCGAAAAACTAGCCGGTGTCTCGCGAGTAGAAACTGGTGGAGTGCAAGACCGTGAAGTTACAGTGATTGTTGACCAAGCTGCTTTATTGCGGTTTGGACTTAGTCTTAGCGATATTACAAACGCTATACGCAACGCGAATATTACGCTCCCAATTGGTCAAATTGAAAACAATGGTGTGGCATATAACGTCGCTTTTGAAGGCGACATTACTGACAGTGCACACATTGCTAACATCGGTATTACCACCAGAGGTGGGCAACCAGTGTATATTCGTGATATTGCAACTGTGGTTGATGGACTGGCACCAGCGTCATCAATCTCACGACTCAGTGTTGCCAACGAACCGTCACAAAACTCCATCTCGTTTGATGTCTACAAACAAACTGGTGGCGATATTACGGCGATTGCACGTGGGATCAATGATCGTTTAGCTGAGCTGCAAGAACCAAACCAGTTGCTCGAAAACCTGACCGTATTGACGGTGCTTGATGCCGGAGAGCAAATCGAAAAAGACCTGGTCCGACTATCATCTTCAGGCTTACAAACTGTATTGTTAGTCGTACTACTTTTAGTAATTGCGATTGGCTGGCGTGAAGGCTTGTTGGCTGGAGCAGCTATTCCCCTATCATTCCTATTTGGTTTTATTGGACTGTATTTTTCTGGTAATACCATTAACTTCCTCAGTTTATTTTCTTTGATTCTGGGAATTGGTATTTTAGTTGACTCAGCCATCGTGATGGTTGAAGGTATTAACCGAAAGATGAAAGATAATCCGACTATAGACAAGCAGCAAGCCGCGATTGAAACTATTCAAGAATTTAAGGCGCCACTGATTTCTGGTACCCTCACTACAGTGTCGATGTTTGTCGGGTTATTTATCGTTTCGGGCGTAATCGGACAGTTTATCGCCAGCATTCCATTTACATTAATTTTCTTGTTGTTCGCTTCAATGTTTGTGGCACTTGCTATCATTCCATTGCTCGCAGCAGGCTTCTTACGCCGACGGAGTGAAACTAAGCTGGAACAACGTCAGACTGAATACTCACGACAACTTGAAAGTTGGTACAGAAAGCAGCTTGATAAAATCCTTAACAACAAGAAAGCCGAACGGATCTTTCTCTGGGGCATCCGATTAGCCTTAGTTGCTGCCTTAATTCTTCCTGCTGTTGGTATTGTGAAAGTTGTCTTCTTCGAACAAGGAGATGTTGACTTCATCATCGTTGAGGTAGAAAACCCAGAAGGTACCGTCAAAGAAATTACAGACATTGGGGCGCGCCGAGTCGAAGAAATTCTCTACGAAGCTCCAGACATTGAATCATTCACTGTAACAGTCGGAAGCGGAAGTCAGTTTGGAGGAGGTGGTAGTGGTGAAAAACTAGCCAACATGTTTGTCTCACTACGTGATGATCGGACTCGTACCAGTACTGAGATTGTCGAAGATTTGCGATTGGCGATGGCTTCGATTCGAGATATTAAAGTAACCGTAAACCAACCAAGTGATGGTCCGCCGACGGGAGCTGCAATTATTGTTAAATTTTTAGGCGATGATTTAACGGAAATTACTCGGTTTGCTAACGAATCAGCTGAGATATTTAAATCAACACCAAATATAACCAACGTCGAATCTAGTACTAACAATAATAATACTGAGTTTGTCCTAGAACTAGACCGAGCTAAGGCCACGGCACTAGGTCTCAATCCGTTTACTATCTCTCAAATTGCTCGTACGGCTGTGTTTGGGACTGACGCGACCTCACTGACGACATTGAACGAAGATATTGACGTAGTGGTAAAACTTAACGTGGACAATAACCGCATAGTGACCAGTGACACTACCAATCAAGCGTCGATTGGTTCACTATCACGGATTAGTATCCCAACGCCGACTGGCAATGAAGTGCCACTTTCTAGTCTCGTCAATATATCATTGCGAGAATCAAGTTCAGTGATTAATCATGAAGATAGTAAGCGGGTAGTTACTGTAACTGCTGACGTGACTGCTGACGGGAATGCTCGCGAAGCACAAGCGGCTGCCATGGCTCGCATTACTAGTGAGTTAGCTATCCCAGATGATGTGGAAATCAGCACTGGTGGCGGAGAAACTGACGAATCTAACCAAGCCTTTATTGAAATGCTCCTTGCCTTACTGGTTGGAATTGGGTTGATGGTGGGAGTCCTAACGCTTCAATTCAACTCGTATCGTTATACGATTTATGTGTTGTCTATTCTGCCCTACTCATTAATTGGAATTATGATTGGACTAGCGATTACTCAAAACCCACTTTCCTTTCCGTCTATCATGGGCTTTATTGCCTTATCTGGAATTGTAGTCAACAACTCAATTTTGTTGATTGACATGATGAATCAAATGCGCGCCAAAAACCCACTGCGACCGATTCGTGAAGTAGTGCTAGATGCTGCTGGCAACCGCTTACGTCCAATTCTTCTAACAACAGCTACTACTGTTATTGGTATGGTGCCACTTACCTACGCTGGCGACCTATGGGCTCCACTTGCGTATGCCGTGATGTTTGGACTCATTTTCTCAGTAGTTATTACCTTGGTATTGATTCCAGTTGCCTACAACCGTAAACCTGGGTAAACACCTATCAAATAAACCAAGACCCCAGCATCTAATGCTGGGGTCTTGGTTGATTTACCTAAATAAAATATCTCCGATCAAACGTAAACCACCATTAAGTCTAAAAATCTCACGCGGTGGCAAAAAAGTCCAATTTGTGTTGTTTCCAGCATCGTTGGAAGTCGGCAGTTGCACCTCAATTGATTCAGCCCCAGTGTTATTAGAATCTTGTACCAAGACGCGATCAATTGATCGAGAAGCTATGCCTGGTGCATCAATAAACCATTGACTCCCTGGTACAGTTGAACGTAATGATAGAAACGTACTGATTGCTCCTCGCAGGGTTAGTAGATTAGTTATAGTTTGCAGACTACCAGCTTCGAAGCGTAGGGTGCTTGAGGCAGTAGCGTTCTTAATAAAATTATAAAACGTGGTTGAACCGGTAAGGGTTTGATCAGTGCCATTAAACGTAACGTTCCCTGTCCGTGCCATAAATGTCCCGTAGTTTGTAACGTCACCAGCCACTTCAATATCACAAGAACCACTACAAGAAGACGTCGAAACATCTAGAGTAGAGTCTTCTACAATTAATAAGTTGCCATCGGTATCAAGGGTATTTGCATGCAACGTAGTACTAGCTAACACAAAATCAGTGTATTCGTATAGTCCATTGAACAAAAGAGCTCGTTCATCTGCTGTTAAGACTTCACTGTAGATACGTACATCGTCCAACGTACCATCAAAAAATCTGTCTCCGCAACAGGCATCTCTTCCTAAGTATACTTGTGCAGTTGCGCTCTTAAATAATGTCGTACCTCCTCCGCTACCTCGTTCTATACCGTCAATATAGATTTTTTTGCCACTAGAGCCATTACTCGCATCGTTAGTTACGAGTATGTGGTGCCATGTATCAAGACTTAGGGTAATTGATGAGTTAATTACAGGAAAATTAAAGCCTGAGGTTGATGTGTAAAATTGTACATTTCGAGAGGAGTTTACAGCAACTATCCATGAAAACCGTGATCCAGATGATTCTCGTCGAGCGACAATTCCGTCAAGGGCACCCGCACCGTCTAGTTTAACCCAAAACGAAACTGTAAGGTCGTCCGTGGCTTCAAATGCAGCGTTGTATGGAACTATGACTTCATCGTTTGTGCCATCAAAATCAAGCGCATAAGAATTCAAAAAATGAATACCCGGCGGTACATCTGTAGTTGGTTGAGGGTAGTTATTGGCTCCACCTGTGCCGTACGGGGTACCGTTGAAACCATTGTCTGAACTGTCCACCACAGTTGTATTCGCAGTGCTTTCATCAAGCTTGTAGTAAGCTATCATCGAATTTAAAGGTTGATTGTAACCAATGGACACATTAGAAAATGTTGTGTTTGACAGTGACTGCAACATGCCAGTATCACCAAAACGAACCGTGCCATCACGATGAGTAAAAGTACCTCCAGTGTGAATAAAGTCAGTGACGCTTAGGTTGGTAGTGGGAGCTAAAAAAGTTCCATCTGCCAAGATGAGTTGTCCGGTAACGTTGAGGTCTTTACTTATAGTTACGGTACCAGTGTACCCACTTGCAAGTGACAGGTTAACCAGAGTACTGGTAGCAGCAGAATCAAAAGTAGCATCCTTAATACTTGTTGCATTAAATAGGACGGAGTCTCCACTGTCAGGACAAGTATCACTCGACCAGTTGTCACAGTCAGACCAATCGTTAGTTGCCCCTTCTCCATCCCAGGTATAGGTAACACCAAAAGCTGTCTGATAATAGGTAAAGCCACCAATAATTAGCATCACTAACAAAATGCCACTAAGTACTGTTTTCCAGTATTTATTCCAAAAAAGCCCCAGCTGATGCTGCATCGGCTTATTATACCAAGTTACTTGCCGTGTTAGTCGGCTTGTACACCAGATTTACGTTGTTCTTTGAGATACGCCATGACGCCATTTACTAAGGCAACAGCAAAGATAATAAAAGCAAAATATGACAAAATAAATTGCATATAGGTAAAGTCAGTCAGGCGAAGTGAATAAAAGGCTCCAAAAATGCCAAGTGTATACCAGGTACTAGCCTGCAACGCCGGACCAATGGTACTCGGCATGATGCGCTTGGTCATCAAAAATGCATTGCTGTATAGCACAATAATCAAAGTCCAAATCGCTAGGATATACGGAGTAAAGTACGCTTTCTCGCTGGTCAGATACCCATCAATTGCCAGTGCTGCAGCGGTAATCAAAATCACAACCATGACAATCCGCAGGACAGTGTAGACAATACCCATTAGATTACGCTCTTCTTCACTAATCACCCCGTCAGCAATAGCAGCAAAGAAATTGAGGATCGCAAACGTCGACCCTCCCATCCCGAGAGAGATAGCCGTGCCTTGTAGAACAGTAAGGAAAATAATCAGTGCATCCATATCTAAATGATAGCAAATTGTCTGCCCGATAACCCCTTGTTTTGTGTACAAGTGCCGTTTGGGCGGCGTATGCTATAGCCGACTGCTTTTATAACTTTTGGGTTGCATACGCTATTATAGTGAGTATACAAATTAATAAATCCTATGGAGCATCTCAAAAGCATTTATCGTAGTTTTGATATTCGGGGCGAATACCCGACTGAAATAAATGAAACAGAAGCAAAAAAAGTTGCCCAAGCCATGAGCGTAGTGTACCAACCATCGATTGCGGTGGTTGGACATGATTATCGTCCGTCGTCCCAAGCGCTCTATGCTGCAGTGGTAGAAGGTTTTCTAGCGCAAGGCGTTGACGTGATTGCGCTTGGACTGGTGACTACTCCAATGTTGTATTTTGGTGCTGGTACGTATGACTCAGACGTGAGTATCATGGTGAGTGGTTCACATATGGCTCCACAATTCAATGGATTGAAGCCTTGTATCAAACATGTCGTTCCGATTGGACTCGAGTACGGTCTTGATACAATTCGAGACATCGTACAAGAAGACAACTTTCCGGCAGTAACGAAGTCAGGAACACGGACGGAAGTAGACATCAAACCAAAATGGATAGCTCACTGTCAATCACTCATTACATTTGACGAGTCTAAACCAATCAAGGTAGTTGTTGACCCGGCGAACATGGTCGGTATTTTAGAAATCGAAACGCTGCAGTCGTTTCCAGCGCTCGAAGTCATTCCCCTTTATGACACCTACGACTGGTCACTCCCCAACCACGAAGCTAATCCGATGAAACTCGACACTATGAAGGATTTGGGAGAGAAAGTGCGAGCAGTCGGCGCCGCTATCGGTATTGCACTTGACGGTGACGCTGACCGAATTGGTATTGTAGATGAAATCGGCACGCCAGTAACGCAGGACGTGATTGGCATTATGATCGCTTCTGAACTACTGCAGCAGAAAAAAGGCTTGATTATCCAAGATGTTCGCTCCTCAAAACATATTGGTGAAGTAGTTACTAAACTAGGGGGTGAAATACTGCCGTATCGTATCGGCCATACACATTTACGCCGTAAAATGGCTGAAACTAATGCCCTGTATGCGTTTGAATTGACCGGACACCACTTTTTTAAAGAGATGTATAACTCCGAAGGTGGTATTTACCCAGCTCTCTTGTTGATGCAAATCATGCAACGCGATCATAAAAAACTCTCTACCTACTCCGCTGAACACATCGTTTACTTTCATTCCACTGAAATAAATAGCACGATTACAAGAACTTCCGAAGAAATTTATGAAGCGTTGCGAGCCAATTTTGCTGATGCCACCTTTGAAACCATCGATGGTTTGACTATCAAATACGATGATTGGTGGTGTAACGTGCGCCCCTCTGCCAACGACCCTGTCATGCGCATGAACCTCGAAGCCGACAACAAGAAATTGATGGAAAGCAAACGAGATGAAGTACTCGCAATTATACGAGCCGAGTAACACGATTAAATAGTATATGTAGTATCTTGCGGTTTCGGATAACTACTTAACCGCTTCTTTCGCCATAATCATGGCCTTCACGCGCATGGTTGAGACCACCGCGTCGCGGTTGCGTTCATCGAGCTGCATGGTGATGAATTTAATCGTATCTTCGAGATTGGGAATACGGACATTTTCGAGCGCTGATACGCGCCGTCGCGTCTTTTCAATTTCTTCGGCCAGACTTTCAGCCGTCTTTTCGAGTGCTGCAAGTTTCAAAATATCAACAAATACTTCATCAAACTTAGTAATCGCATTGTCCAAATCACCAGTTGTCTCCAATAGTCCGTAAGAAAACGCTGAACCAGTCTTTTCGACGGTAAACTCCGGGATTTTAACCGACATCACACTACTAACTTTGACGCCGAGTGTCACGTCAGCATTTGGCAACATAAACGCAACATCCAAAGTCTTTTTTGGGGTCATGGCACTCGCTCTAGCATATGAATCAAAAGCTGAGCCGAGCTTGGCCTCCACCATTTCACGAAGCGACTTGGCTTCATAGATTACAGACATGAACTTCTTCACGAGTCCATCTCGCTTGTCTTTGAGTAGTTTGTGACCCTTTTTGGCTACCTTGACTTCCTTTTTAAGGCCAAGGAGTGCGATGCGGGTGGGACTAACTTTTAGAATTGCCATAGATAGTGTTTGTATTCTATCGTATTAGTTAGCTACAACCGCAGACATATGCGCTTCAATTTCAGCTGGCTTAACACGCTTGAGTGACTGGCGCGGCAAGAGTTCGAGTAGTTTCCAACCCAGGTCAAGTGATTCTTCTACCGACCTATTTTCAAACTCACCCTGTCCAATAAATTGTTTTTCAAAGGCATCGGCAAATTTGAGATGAGCGAGGTCAGAGTCATCAAGCGATGCTTCACCAAGTACAACGGCGAGTTCTCGGACTTCTTTACCCGTTGCGTACGAGGCAAACAGTTGGTCTTTGAGGTTCTTATGGTCGTCACGAGTCTTTCCTTCTCCGACTCCTGCAGCCCACAGTCGAGATAGTGAACCTTGTACGTCGATTGGCGGGAAAATCCCTTGATTTGAAAGTTCGCGAGACACTACAAATTGTCCTTCAGTAATGTACCCAGTGAGGTCTGGAACCGGGTGTGTCTTATCGTCGTCGGGCATCGTGAGAATTGGAATCTGCGTAATGGTACCAGCTTTTCCTTTGACACGCCCAGCTCGTTCGTAGAGTGTTGAAAGGTCAGTGTAGAGGTAGCCTGGGTACCCGCGACGTCCAGGAACTTCTTTTCGGGCGGCTGAAACTTCACGCAATGCTTCACAGTAGTTGGTGAGGTCGGTCATAATAACGAGTACGTGTTTACCTTTTTCAAACGCCAGGTATTCAGCCGTAGTGAGTGCCATACGTGGAATTGAGATTCGTTCTACCACTGGATCAGCCGCCGTGTTCATAAACAACACTGAACGTCCGAGCGCTCCCGCTTCTTCAAACTCACGACGGAAGTACTCAGCTTCTTCAAACGACACACCGAGAGTAGCAAAAACAATCGCGAATTCTCCCCCATCTTTAACGGATGCTTGGCGAGCAATCTGTGCTGCTAGCCGCGCGTGTGGGAGACCAGCGCCTGAGAAAATCGGTAGTTTCTGGCCTCGAACCAGCGTGTTCATAACGTCGATTGAGCCAATACCAGTTTGAATAAAGTCGTCAGGAAATTCACGTGAGTACGGGTTGATTGGGTCACCAGAGATCGGTAGACGTTGTTCTGCTACTAGTTCAGGCCCGCCGTCAATCACTTCACCAGAACCATTAAAGACACGGCCGAGCATATCTTCTGATACACCAAGCTTAAGTGTTTCACCCTTAAAGCGTACCGTAGTGTTATCAGCTGTCATGCCGGCGGTGGTAGCAAACATCTGTACTACCGCTTTACCTTTGGCTGTATCAAGCACCTTTCCAAAGCGTGGCGCACTCTCTCCTGGTACATTTACCTCGACTAATTCTTCATATTGCGCTCCGTCAACCCCCTCTACCACCAAGAGTGGTCCTGCAATATCTGAGATTGATTTGTATTCTTTGTTACTCATATGAATTATTTTACGAGGCTATTAATTTCGTCCCGGACCGTTGCTTGAAACGCTTCAAAGTCTGCTGCTTTCCAGTCCAGTTGGTTTTTCAGGGTGGCTACCTGTGCCAGGGAAGGGATTTTGGTAAAGGTTGCAAATTCAAAGTCTGGTGTAGAAACAACACCTAAACCGGCATCATAAAACGTGACAATTGACTTAAGGATGCCGTATTGCCGATCAAGCGGTGTATAGGCATCGTCAGGATCAAAAGCATTTTGAAATAAGAAGTCTTCGCGAATCATTCGCGCTACCTCGATCACTAAACGGTCGCTTGGTGACAAGGACTCCATTCCGACCAGTCGAACAATTTCAAGCAGTTTTGATTCCTGCCCTAAGAGGGTGATGGCTCTTTCTCGTACGCTAGCGAAATCTGGCGCAATTTCTGTTGCCCAAAAGTTTTGGAAGTTCGGAGCGTACAGAGAGTATGAAGTCAACCAGTTGATTGACGGGAAATGCTTCTTGTACGCTAGACCTGAGTCGAGTGACCAAAACGTTTTAGTCACCCGCAAGGTTGCTTGCGAGACTGGTTCTGAAAGGTCACCTCCCGGTGGTGATACCGCTCCAATGACCGTCAATGATCCAGTTCGTCCTTCACTTCCAAGGGTTGTCACGATTCCAGCTCGTTCATAAAATTCAGCAGTACGTGATGAGAGATAGGCTGGATACCCTTCTTCGCCCGGCATTTCTTCGAGTCGACCAGAGATTTCACGCATCGCCTCAGCCCAACGCGACGTCGAGTCGGCCATCAAAGCTACGTTGTACCCCATGTCACGGTAGTATTCCGCAATTGTAATACCAGTGTAGACAGACGCTTCACGCGCTGCTACTGGCATGTTTGAGGTATTAGCAATCAAAATCGTTCGTTTCATCAACGGTTCGCCAGTATTCGGATCAATCAGGTGCGGGAATTCTGACAGTACTTCAGTCATCTCGTTACCCCGTTCCCCGCAACCAATGTAGACAATGATTTCCGCATCGCAGTACTTTGCAATTGACTGCTGTGTGACGGTTTTTCCAGCACCAAATGGTCCAGGAATTGACCCTGCTCCACCTTTGGCAATTGGAAAAAACGTATCGATAGATCGCCCTCCGGTACGGAGTGGTTCAGACGGGAAAATTTTTGCTTGCTTTGGTCGAGCTACTCGAATCGGCCAGTACTGCAACATCTGCACGGCTTCTTCTCCAGTTTCAGTGGTGATAGTGGCAATCGTTTCTGTAACCGTAAAGTCGCCGGTTTGGATGGTGGCCACTTGCCCAGAGATACCAGGGGGTACCATTATTTTGTGGACAATCAAAGCAGTTTCCTGCACTTCACCCAGCACGTCACCAGCTACCACCGTATCGCCAGCCTTCACGCTAGCAGTAAATTTCCACTGCTTTTTTGTATCAATTGCTTCTGCTTCGATACCGCGTTTGATGTAGCAGTTACCGGCCACTGCTTCGATTTCTTTGAGCGGACGTTGTACACCGTCATAGATAGACTCCAACAAACCTGGCGCCAACGCCACAGACATAGTACGACCAGTTCGGTAGACAGGGTCACCTGGTGCAATTCCAGCGGTTTCTTCGTACACCTGAATCGCCGCTTCGTCACCGTGAAGTTCAATGATTTCACCCATCAAACGTTCTTCAGATACCCGAACCACTTCGTAGAGCTTGGCAGCACCCATGCCCGAGGCACGTACCAACGGCCCTGTTACTCTAGTGATGACACCGGCTGCAGTAGTTGATTCTGTTGTATTGTTTGTTGTAGTCATACTTTTATAATTACTGGTAGTAATAATCGTTTTTAAATTTAAATAATGGCGGAGCCAACGGCTTGTTCTGCGAGCCGACGCAAACGCGCCAGTGCGACACCCTGGCTACCTTGTGGACCGGGTAAAGAAATCACAGCTGGTAGTGGGCCAGATATAATCTTGCTGTATTCACTGCTATCTACGTCAGTGAGTAAGTCTTCTATAATGCAGACGACGGCATAGTGCGGACCGTCGCCATTGTCACGGTTGATTTTGATCTGTCGCAGTTGTTCCATTGCTTCACTACCGGTTCTTGCATCAAGTGCATCTACTCCAAGCGCACGAAAGCCAGAGACAGTTTCATTGGGACCAATGATGGCAATTTTGTATTGGTTAGTTGTCATACACAAGTCGCAGATTAGCTCGGATAATTGTTTCATCCATACGGCTATTTTTACCATTTATGATTGCACGCACATTGCTTACATTTGCTTCAGCTAGCCGGTAGTAGCGTACGATGGAAGCGGAAGAGAATGCATCGTAGCTCGCTTGTTTTGCTAGTTGAAATAAATAGGCGTCGACACAAACATCAAAGACAGTGGTGTTGCCAGTTTCTTCATACTGCGTCAATGCAACTTCCCAATCAACTGTGCCGAGTACTGCAGCAGCTTGCTTTACTTGATCTTTAGTCTCAAGTTCTGAAGCTGCAAAGGTGCCGCCTGATACATGTGCAGTGGTGGCAGTGAGAGCTGGATACCGTAGGACGCGCAACTTTGCTTTAAGGTTGTAGCAATCTATCAAAGCTCGCACGTACACAGTAAGGAAGACATCTCTGTGCCAAGTCGCGAGCCGTATAATTGTATTGAAGTACAGCTGATCAAAAAGCGCATCGACTTTGTCTATCTCTCCATCAGCAACGTGTCGAACCGCCTGATCGTAGACTTCTTGCCACCCAGTTTGCAACCGATTTAGCTCGTTCCGCTCTAAGTAGCTATGTAATACAGTTGACGAATAGTGCCCTCGTTCTGAAAGTAGTCCAGTCAGATCGCTATACGACACCTCATGACGAGTGGCTTTCGCAAAAGTGCGAAGATTGTGAATATCGTGTTGAATCCACAGTAATTGAAACAAATCTTTAACTGGTGAAATTGTTTCTATTGTTCTTTTTGCGTCCATGACGGCTGTTTCAAGAGCTGACGTTACTTGCTCTGCAGTAACTGTGTCTAAGTATGCACCAAGATACGTTTCTTTAAGTACATCTACTAGCTCCATACTTGAGGTAGTTTGGAGCAAACGTTCGATATCAGCTGTCTGCAGAAGCGTGGTGGCAACAGCGGTAACTCGATTGGTACTGTAGATGTAGTTAGTTTGCATACAGAGATTATGCGTTGAGCGATGCGGCAATTTTGATTTCTAAATCAGTTCGGCGCTCGCTAAATACGCGATTGAGTGTAATGTCATACACTCCGTCAGCTGTTTCAAGTATCATGCCAGCATCAAGAGAATCATCTACTTGCATAGTTACAGCAGTAATATGTAATGTCTTAAGTAGAGATTCAGTGAGAGCTTGTCGGTTACTTGGGTAGGAAGCTACGGTCACTGTCTGCAAGTCTGCTGGCAGCACATTAGCAGCAATACTGGTTACAAGTGCTATGTAGTCAGTGTCTGATAATTCACTAAGTTCGGTATACACTGAAGCAAACAGTGCGTCTAGATATGATCGTTTGGCTTGCTGCAAAGCCAACTTTCCGGCCTGAGTTGCTTTGGCTAGCGCTACCAATTCAGCTTGCTTCATGCGTTTTGCTAAACGGTCCTTAGCGACTGATTCGAGGTCGGCTACTGCTGTTGCCATCGCCTGTTCGATCTGACCGACTGTTTGCTTAGCCTCTACCAAAACTGCGTCAGCCTTGGCTTTAGCATCAGTATTGATTTTAGTAATGAGAGGGTTAGTACTCATGATTATGCTGTGATCGAAATCAGCAAGATAAAGCTGATGAGCACTCCAAAGATAGCCCACGTTTCAACCATTACTGATAGTACGATTGCTCGTCCCATATTAGCTTCGTCTTTAGCTATCAGGGCGATTCCAGACGCGGCGACAATACCCTGGAACATACCAGAGAAATAACCAGCTACTCCAATCGGAATACCAGCCATCAGATATTGCAAGCCAGTGGCCACGCTCACCGCAGTTGATCCGTCACCGCCCAAGATTCCTGAGAAGTTCAAAATCAAGAAGGCACCTACCAATCCATAAATTCCTTGTGATCCAGGCAACGCCTGCATCAAAAGCATTTTCCCAAATAGCTGTGGTTTTTCACCTAGCACTCCGGCGGCAGCTTGACCAGCGTGTCCCATACCAATGGCTGAACCACTGAAGCCAAGAGCGGCAGAAATCGCTGCTCCGGCAAATACCAATCCAATTCCAATTAATGATTCCATAAAGTTTGTTTAGTGTAATAATACTGTTAATTTCCGCTTCAAGCCGATGACGACTCGTCCTTGGCTGCGATGTAGCGATAGGACCTAGCCAGCGGTTTGAATTCTCGGCCAGTTCCACTAATGAACTTGCCAAAAAACTCTACAAATTGAAGTCGAGCGCTGTGAATAAATGCTCCTAGTGTGTTCACGGCCAGGGTGAAAAGGTGGCCGATAACGAGCACAACGATTGCAAGCACTGGCCCCAGATATGGCACTGAGTCACTGACAATTTCAGCAATAAGGTTAACTGCAAAAGCTAGTGCAGTAGTGGCTAATCCAAGTGCTAAGAGTCTAGAGTACGAAAGGATGTCTGAAAAATATCCGATACTATCGTAAAGGCTGAGGAGACTTTTTTGGATCATTTCAAAAAACGTCTTTCCGTGCCGGCCACTGGCAACCACGATGAGTACTACCCCGACGTACATAAGGTTGATCAGTTGCGATTCAGTGATACCACTGAGGTATCCAGTCACTACCCCAATATACGCAATACCCAGACAGAATACGAACAACCATGGACCTTGATCCAGTAACCCTGATACCAGACGGTTATTACGTGCCTCACTGTATATTTTAAGTACCATACCAACCATTACTTGGAAGACGCCGAGACCAAGCGCGAGATAAAAGACTGGCAACGGGTTACCAATTGGATCAAATACTTGGATGGCTCGAAGCACAGCTGGTAGTGATTCTGGTGCAATTCCAAGATATCCACCAAAGAGTAACCCAACCAAAAAAGAACCAAGGCCCATCAAAAATAACAGTTTTGTAAAAGTTCGGACAATTGGTGGGACGACAAACAATGTTAATACTCCAACTGATACAATCATCAAAAAGGCACCGTACCCTACATCCGTAAGTGACAAACCGAAAAATAGAAAGAAGAAACCTGCCAAGAACGCAGTTGGATCTAAGTCTTTATAACCCGGCATACCATAGAGTCTAGTAATCACTTCAAACGGCTTGAAAAATTCAGAATTACGAATCTCAACTGGTGGTTCTTCATCGGCTTCTAGTTCTAGATCTTGAATGACTGCGGCTATATGATTATTTGCAATAACTCTTTCTAAAGTCGGGCGATAGTCGGCTACTACCCAGGCATCCATCACGGTAGTTTCGGCAGTGGCTTTCGCAGTCGCTAAAGCACTAACACGATCGCGCTCCCAGTTGAGTACTTCCCCACAAATTCTAAGCTCACGGAGGTGAGCGTTAGCAAAATTTGCACACTGAGCTGAGATAGCCGCCAAGGATACGGTAGCATTCGTCAGTCGTTCTTGTGTCCGTTGTAATTCAATCGTAGGTAATTCAGTACCTGGGAGGTCGGCTGCAATAGTTATTTCAAGGTCGTCCAGCAGTGCAGTAACTTGTGACATCGTTACCGTTTCAGTATGTACCGTCAGGGTCAATTGTGTATCACTGATTGCCGTCGCTACCACTGCTAGTTCGGCTTCTTGGCTTCGTTCAGTAAGGGTTTGTACAATCTGACTTACTACCGATGGCTTCTTCCCTACGTATTCCAAGAGATATGTGGTGGTAGTGCTGGTTTGGCAATCCGAGACTGCAAAGGGCAGCCTTTGCCAGGCCGTCAGGGCAGCAATTTGATCCGTAAGGGTTTTGACTTCATTTTGTGCTGCCGTATAGTTGGCTTGCAGTGTATCAGTTTGCTCTAATAACGACTTTATAACCGTAGTATCAGTAGCTGCGGTTTTGATGTCAGCTTCGGAAAGAGTAGTAAAAGAGCCATTTCGCAATGTATGCCACATCCCCGGTGCTACTTCATGATTTCCTAAAAACAAAATGGCTTGCTGCACGTGGGTAAGCAACTCCTGGTGCGTAAATATTACCGCTATCTCAACCAAATCATCAGTATTAGTATCAATAAATTCAACGGCAGCGCTTGGTTGCACTAGTTCTAACAGACGATTGACATCGTTTTGATGTATGACCAAGCGGAGTTTTTGCATCTGGAGAACTGCCATAAAATGTATCTAGTTACTTGAGAGAAAAGTCTTTTTTATCAAGTCTTTATGGGCACCTGCAGCAGCCTTGACTGTAGTTTCAAACGCAGCCACGGTATCAGCGGCTTCAGCTGCAATTTTTTGCTGCTTGTCATTAATCACTACCTGATGTGATTGCAGTGAGGCAACCTCAATGTCTTGAAGCTGCTTTTTGGTGGCATCAAGGGTTGATTTTTGAGCTGTTTGCGCTTCAGCAACGAGCCGAGCGCCTTCAATTTTGGCGTCTTCGATAGTTTGTACTGCTGCCGCTTCAGCGGCTTTAATTTCTTCAATTACTGACATAAAATATACTTAGTTTGATAGCACTCTCTCCAAACGTAAGTCGACAGCCTACCAAGCGCACCGAGTAGAATTCTCCTTTCTGAGAACGTCATTTGTGCGACTGCATACTACCGCCTTTGGGTAGTTAGTCAAGCTAGGAACGGGGAAAATACTATACGAGTATGGCAATACCATACGAGCTACCAGTGAAGCTGGCGCTGCGAGACAAAACGAGAATAGAATTTCTATTCGATTCCTAATTCTGTCCCGCAACTATCCGTTGCTTCCCCGCTATACTACCAAATTGTACGCAAAATGGAAGTGCTTGCGGTAGTACCCTACAATAATTAGATATTCAGCAAAACTATGCTAAAATCTCGCCAACTTGGGCCCGTGGTATAACGGTAACACACATCCATGGCATGGATGAATTCGGGGTTCGATTCCCCGCGGGTCCACGAATGAACAAAGTGAATGAGTGGACCCGCGAGTAACGTGCCGGGGGCACGTTACGTGGGAATCGAAGACCTTGTGCGCTAGATTATGAGCAGAGCGAAATAATATAGCCACAAGGTATACTGTTCGTGTAACGAAAGATTCCCCGTTGATTGCCTTGGGGCAAATGAGTCAAGATCGCGAACAATATTTCTACCGACGGAGAGGAGTGTAGAAATAGTCGATTCCCCACCCCATAGCAACAACCAGTACTGAATTAGCAGAGTTCGATTCCCAACAAATCATTCCTCCCTCCCTTCCCACTCCGTTGGTTTCCCTATCTCAGTCAAAAACTCTTCGTGCATGTCAGGATGAGAGGTAAAGATGAATCTACCGTGCTCAGAACAGAGTTCCTTGATGCTTTTATCCCAGCGTTGCCACTCTCCGTTCTCAAATACACTGATCGCTCCGCCGGCTGCCTTGACGAGGAAAAATCCAGCGGCGTAGTCCCACGTATGCAGACCGTACGTTAGATAAGCGTCAATTCTGTTGGCTGCAACGTACGCCAACTCGAGTGCGGTACAGTTGTATGATGCACAGCGTCCATACTTGAGACCGATTTTTTTAGACAAAGGATAGAATGCTTTCTTCATCCACGGCTCACCGCCACGCCCGACCGACATAATTAACTTCCCGCCCAGCGGTTCGGCTGAAAGTTCACAGATCTTTTCATTTTCAAACACCCCACCTTCTGTTTCCATAAAAGTCGAAAAAGTTTGCTTGGTGGTGGGATTATGAATAATCGCAAACGACTCAGCCGGAGTGTCACCCAAGCGTGCAATGGAAATAGCGAAAAACGGAATCTTTCTAAGAAAATTGTCCGTGCCATCAATCGGATCGACGTGCCACACATACCCGCTCGTTCCTTCTCTCGTATCTTGTTCTTCACCAATAATGGTGTCGTCAGGGAAATTGACGAGGATATATTCACGAATAGATCGTTCGATCGCTTTATCAATCTCAGTAACCACCGAACCATCGGCCTTTTGTTCATTATCAACACTAGCAGAGTTAAAATAATCGTGCGCCCGCTTCCCTATGCCTTCAACTATATATTTTAAATCGTTGAATTTTTCTTCGGTTGTCATAGATGGATTATACACGAACTCTTAAATCATTCTGATTCAATATCTTCGACTATAATAAGTCCACGCACTTCGTACTGAAACCAAAAGTAATTATCAAGCACCTGCACCGGCATATACTGCCCAGAGATTGTCGCTTCGTACGGCAGGCTACTGGTGGCCAGCGGAGGCTCAGACAGGAGGAGGTAATGGTAGCCGTCGGCATCGCGTAGCGCCGCCTCACACGGACGGCTATCGCGGTCGCGACGTTCAGCACGCACCGGTGCGCATTCGACGGCGCCAGAAAGTGGCAAGGCCGGCGCAGTGAGCGAGCCCGGTGGCGGCACCGGCTCTGGATTACTCTCAAGAAACGCTACAATGCCGGCCGCGATGCCGGCGGCAGCACGTTCTGGTTCATTGAGTAGAAAAGCGCGGTCGGCTGCGTTGGTGAGAAAGCCCGTCTCGACAATCACCGATGGGGTGAAAGGATGGATCGCGTGCTCATAGCGTGGCCAGTTGAAGGCGTAATAGGCGGTCATGCGGCGCGAGATGGACGGGTCTTGCGGGAGACCAGTCGCGGCAGCGTAGCTCTCGTACAGCGCGTCGACCAGCGCTTCGGAGGTGCCGGCGTAGTCGCGCCGTGGACCAGCAATCTTAAACCCCCGCACTGATTCATTGGTATTTCCATCAGCATGGATGGAGACAAACGCATCAGCTACATAGCCGGGTGGCACCACCGCTGGCAGCAGTTCTACTTCAATGTCATTTGCTCGGAGTTCAGCCGCAACGAGCTCGGCAATCACGGCCATCGTGTCGCGTTCGTTGTATGGCCCCCAGACTGCCCCGGCGCCATTGCGTGTCAGGCCCGAGAGTTCCTCTGGCACATCGCCATTATCGAGGTGGCCAATCTGCACTCCCACCCGCAGCGGACCAGCGGGCCGTTCCCAGCTAGCTAGCTCGGCGAGCGTGTACTGCCCGCGTCCCACTCGGTACTCGGGCGTCGGAGTTGCGGTGAGGTGCGCTGCGACATCACCATTCTCTGGCTCTGCCTCAAAGCCCGCTTCGGTGTCGGTGAATGAAGCGGTGGAAGTAGCGGCAGTACCCCACTCGAGCGCAAGCTGCGGCCACCATAGAAACGCGAGCACAGACAGCACTGCCACAACACCAATAATCAGCAGATGGAATTTGAAAGACATAACCGCCTGAGTATACCAAACCGCACAAACGCCCGGCGAGCGTGAGCGGGCCGGGCGTCTGTTACTACCGGGCAGGCGCCAGGGCTTTGAGATTTTCAACCGCCGCCATAAAGGCTTCGTAGTTTTCACCGATGCGCGACCGGTTAATGGTATAGCCGTCGGTTATGTGTTGCCGGAGGACGGTAGTGGCCCATTGACGGAACTTAATTGCTACTGCTGAGTTAGTTCTATACCCCACTGCTAGAACGATATCTAAGGAATATAGTGTTACTGGCTTGTCAGAATTTGCAATATGCATTTTTTGCATATTGCTTTCCTGCTCTACCTCAGCATCTTTAAAGATATTTTGTATATGGCGAGAAATAACAGATTGATCAACGTCAAACAGCTTCACTAGTTCTGCCTGAGTAGCCCAGAGTGTCTCATTACGAAAATCGCCGCGCAGCTTTACCTGCTTGCGGCCGGTGGTAAAAATGACCAACTCCTTCTGAGTTTTGGTGGCTTTCATGAAAGCGGTTCGAGCAGCGTGATATAATCACTCCCAATCTTCAATTATCACCCTCTTCCCTACTCGCTTTACCACCAACTTTTGTCGTTCTCGCCACCCCAACTCTTTCACTATTGCGGCTGGTAGTACTACTGCTAAACTCCGCTGTCCTACCCGAGTTATTTTTCTAATATTTTGTTTTTGCTTCATAGCTACAGTTTGTTACGTAACATGTTACGTAACAAGGTGATTTTTCAACAGGTTTGGTGGACTCGACAGGACTTGTCCTGACGGTCACCAAGCTATATTGTTTCGCTCTGCTCACAATCTAGCAGGTGCCGCGGGACACACCTCGACTGTCGTACTCGCTCCGCTGCGTTCGACATGTCTCCGGCGTTCAAGTCCTGACACAAGCAAAGCAGTTTGCTTGCTTCGAGTCCACACAAAAACAGCCTCGAAAGGCTGTTTTAATGTGGACTCGACAGGACTTGAACCCGCTACCTCCTCAGTGCAAATGAGGCGCTCTACCAGATGAGCTACGAGCCCTTATGTGGGCAATTAAGCTATTGACTTAAGTGGGCACTATAATACGGACTTACAGCTCTATAGTCAATACCGCTTAGTGAAGGAATCAGCTACCAAGTGTTCGACCAATGAAACAAAGCTGCCACCAATAGCGTCAGCTGCTTGGGGGAAGATCGAGCGCGGAGTGAGACCTGGTTGCGAATTAATTTCTAGGAAATACAGCCCTTTGTCACTCAAGATAAAATCAGTTAATGAATACTGTCGCAAGCCGAGTGCGGTATGGATCTGCTTGGTGGCTTCGTATACCATTGATTGTTCATCACGCGCTAGCTGGGCTGGGCAGACATACTGACTGGCTTTCACAAAATCGTCTGGATTGAGTGCTACTCCGACTACGTCTGGCCGCTTTACCTGCGTCAGCGGCAAGTGGTAAAAGGCTTGATTGCGGTAGCGTTCTAGGCTGGCGCTGGCGATTTCTCGCCCATAGATGCGCTCTTCAACTAAAATATCCTCGTATTCCATTAATAATTCTGAGAGACCAAAGGCTAAATCCGCTACACTTGAAGCAAAAAACAAGCCTCTCGATGACCCTGACAAGGTTGGCTTGATGACATAGTCGGGGCCAAAGAGTTTGGCGATTTGGGTAGCCAAGAGATAGGGATCATTGACTGATTCGCGCCTGACCCGAAAAAACTCCGGGGTGAGAAAGCCGGCTTTTTTGGCGTACTGTTTGGCCAAAGCTTTGTTGATGGAGGCTGCCGCTGGGTAAATGCCGCTGCCGGTGTAGGGGACGCCCACTTGTTGCAGCACTCGCTGGACTCCCCCACCTTCGCCGTAGTGCCCATGGAGGGCGTTGAACGTGACATCGATGCCAGCCAGGGCTTGGTCTGGTCGTTTTACAAAACCATCCACGACCCATTCTCCCGCTTTGGTAATAATGACGTCACGGCTGGCATACGGAGAAACCACGAGGGCTGAGAGCACACTCGAGCCAGTTTCCATTGACACGTGGTGTTCATCATCAGGACCACCACGAAGTACTGCCACTACTGCCTTATTCATGACAGTATTCTACCATGCTTATTTTTTGCCGTAGACGCCTTCGAGTAGATCAAGATCCTTGTTGGATGCAGTGAGTAGCTCAATGTTTTTATCAATCAAGCTCGCCAAGACTGCCTGACCGGTCGCATCCTTTGGGAGCAGCTCAGCGTACTGACGGCGCAATGCTTCAAAATCTTTGATAAAACAGTGTCCACCCGCACCTCGCTTGGCTGTTCCGTTTGTTTCGGTGTCGTGCCCCGACCGGTGGATGGGATTGGTATGGCTACTAGCAATGCGCGGATCATAGGTGATCGCTTGCCGCACCATTTCCCAATCGCCACCATGCTGGGCCACAAAGTCATACAGAAGATTGAAAAAAATGACCTTAGTGAACAAGAAGCCATTACCAGCATACTTTACAATCTCGGCCTCGCGGCTACTCATAATTTGATTGTACGGGGCTTCAGGGAGGATTTTGAGTACCTGCTCGGCCTTGGCTCTAAAGACGTCAGTATCTATCGGAATCCCTACAATATTCCGCAATGGTTTGGCAGCGTCGTGCGCGGCAGTTGCTTCCACCAAAAATTCCGGGCTGTGGAGAATGAACAAGTTTGGAAATTCTGCTTGCAGCGCTTCGGTGGTACCTGGAATCAACGTGGACTTAATCACCACCGTACTACCACTCCCTACCGCACCAAGCGCACTGCGAACCGGTTCATAACTAAAGCCTGCGCTGGTGGTGGGGGTTGGTACCGCCAAAAATACCACCTGACACTCTTTTATCTGATCTTTGTTTTGGACATAGGGTTCTTCAAGCGCGTAGCGCACAACTGCGTACAATCGATTCTCAAATTCGTCAGCGTAGTGCTTCCCAATCCATCCTTGTCCAATAAATCCAATTTTTGTTTGCATATCTGGTATAACAATCGTTTTCTGTCTAAAGTCTCATTCGCTTGCTGCGCTTGGCTCGGTGATAGGCCACTGCAAACCGATGTGCCTCGGCATTGGCTAGTAGTATAGCAGTTTCGTATTGGGTTTTGAGTTTTTTGGCTGCAATGATGCGCAGCGGGCGGTGCTTATCGTCTTTTACCA
Organism: uncultured Candidatus Saccharibacteria bacterium; assembly: GCA_964352875.1. Taxonomy (GTDB): domain Bacteria; phylum Patescibacteriota; class Minisyncoccia; order Phycocordibacterales; family UBA918; genus OLB19. The sequence goes on along the minus strand of CAYGTP010000002.1, from coordinate 40,703 downwards.
CCGCCACCACCGGAATCATTGCTCCACACTTCCGCAATGTGTGCTCGGCTACATTTTTTTGAGCGGTACTCCCGTCAACGACAATTACTTGCGGGTAGGGCCATTCCGGATGAGCGAGCCGCCGGTCTAACACTTCTTGGAGCGCTGCAGGATCGTTGCTTCCGGTAACGCTCTTAATTTTAAACTTGCGGTACTCAGCGTGCTTGGGCTCACCACCCTCAACCACCGTCATCACTCCGACCATATCCGTGCCACTGATGTGCGCTACATCATAGGCTTCGATTCTAATATTTTTGTCATCTCGATAAATTCGAGCGTCGTCTTTGATTAAGGCAATATCTTGAATGTGCTCGAGGGCAAAGATTCGCCGTTTGATCTGGTTGGCAGCTTCAAAGGCTTCCTCAGCTGCAAGCTGCATCATTTCGGCTCGTAATTCTGCAATGATTTGCTGTTTCTTACCTTGGAAAAATAGCCGTATGTGACGAATGGTTTTCAGGTACTCTTTTTTTGATGTTTGTTCGGGATACAGACCGATTTGCCGGTTGAAGTTGATGCTCCCTTTTGCCAGCTTGGATTTTTCTTGGCCAATTGGTACTGCCGTATCGTAAAATTTAAATAATTTACGGATGATTTTTAGTGCTTCTCGAAACAGCATGCTGCTCGGGAACGGGCCAAAGTGGTACTTGATTTCTGACGCCTCAAATTGCTCAGTCATGTCCTTGCCTCGGACGACCAACACGCGCGGAAATGCTTCGTTGGTAATAATAAGATGGTTGTAACTTTTGTCGTCTTTGCTGCGAGTATTGTAGCGAGGTTTGTGCGTGCGGATTAAGTTTGTTTCTAGAATCAGGGCCTCTAGTACACTATCGGTTTCAGTAACTTCAATGGTTTTTGCCTCAGTGACCATTTGCTCGATTAATTCTGATCGTTTTTCTTTGATGTCATCAGTAAAATAGCTCCGGACCCGATTGCGGAGACTGGTGGCTTTACCAATGTATAAAATCTCTTTTTTTGACCCAAGAAAAAAATACACTCCAGGCGTATCAGGTAACTTCTTTTTTATTAACGCAGTCTTAGTCATTGGACCGAGAAAAATGGGAGACGAGTAATTTAAACGGTAGCAGAGCTAATGCCACCAAGAGTAATTTCACTCCGAAGTCAGCAGTTGCCAGACTCACCCACAGTGGTACCACTGGCCCCACGCCAAGCAGTGGGATTAGTTCGGTTGCCCATGAGACATCGTTGGTTGGTTCAAGAAATATAAACGCCGCCGAGAATGCCACGGTAAAGAAAATTGCTGTATCAATGACCGAACCGGCAACTGAAGAGAGGGCTGGTGCCTTCCACCAACTCGCGTGGCGCAGTCTTGAAAAGACATACACATCGGTGAGTTGCGCAATCAAGAATGCTAAACCAGAACCAAGTGCAATACGCAACGTAGTATACGGCACCCCATCGGCAGTTTCGAGCTGACTAGCCAACAGTGAACATAGTACTCCCACGATAAAGCCGTAGAAAACAATCTTTCGAGCCGCTGCCGGTCCTAGGAGTCGATTGGCTAGATCAGTAATAAGAAAAGCAATTGGATACGTAAAGGCTGCCCAGGTCAACCAATCACCGAACAAAAATTGCACCAAGACATTAGACACTACTACCACCAGCGCCATCGCGAGAACAAGACTGACAAATGTGTTCGATGACATGTTACTTGAGATGCTTCTTGAGATATTGACCGGTAAATGATTTGGGGTTTTCTGCCACTTCCTCTGGCGTTCCTTTGGCGATCAGTTGTCCTCCACCGGCACCACCTTCGGGACCAATATCTAAAATGTAATCAGATGATTTGATCAAATCAAGGTTGTGCTCAATTACTAACACGGTATTTCCTTTGTCGACGAGATGTTGCAGGATTTCGATCAGCTTTTTGACGTCTTCGTAGTGCAACCCGATGGTTGGTTCGTCCAATAGGTAGATGCTTTTCTGGGTGTGTGGTTTGTATAGTTCAGAGGCAATTTTGACGCGCTGGGCTTCCCCGCCAGAGAGCGTTGTAGCGCTCTGCCCAAGCTGTAGATAGCCCAGCCCTACATCAAGCAGTGTTTTTAGTCGTTCTTCTATGGCCGGCACATCGTTAAAAAATTTGTGCGCATCTTCAATCGTCATATGCAACACCTCATGAATATTGCGGTGTTTGTAGGTTACTTCAAGCGTTTCTTTGGTGAAGCGTTTGCCGTCACAGACGTCACAAGTCACAAACACGGTCGGCAAGAAGTGCATTTCAACAGCAATGACGCCGTTCCCCTGGCAGGCTTCACAGCGACCACCTTTGACATTAAACGAGAATCGTCCCGGTTTCCAACCCCGCGCCCGCGCTTCGCTGCTCGCAGCAAAGAGATCGCGAATATGCGTAAAGGCACCAGTGTACGTGGCAGGATTAGAGCGCGGGGTGCGCCCGATTGGTGACTGGTCAATCAGTACAGAGCGACCAAGGTACTCCGTACCGGTAAAACTCGTGCAATTAACAACTTCGGCCCGACGATATTTCTTGTCTAATTTGCGTTGTAGGTTTTTGTACAAAATCTCATACATAAACGTGGATTTACCAGAACCGGATACACCAGTCACCGTAATCAAGCGCCCGAGTGGGATGTCGACGATAAGATTTTTGATATTAAAAGCTTTACCACCTCGGATTTTAATAGAGCCTTTTTCTCCTGTTCGACGTTCCGGTACTTTGATTGATTTGTCACCCCGCAGATAGTCGAGCGTGACTGAACCAGAATCGTTTTTCTTGGCGGTGAGAAGACCTTCCAGGTAATCAGCGACAATCACTTCCCCACCATGTACCCCAGCCCCAGGACCGATATCGATTAAATAGTCAGCTGCATAGATGGTATCTTCATCGTGTTCAACCACAATAATGGTGTTTCCTAAGTCTCGGAGATCAGTTAATGTCTTGATGAGTAAATCATTGTCACGCTGATGCAACCCGATGGTTGGTTCATCTAGAACGTAGAGTGCGCCCACCAAGCCTGAGCCAAGTTGCGACGCCAAGCGAATCCGCTGAGCTTCTCCACCCGACAAGGTATTGGCACGGCGATCAAGCGTAAGATACTCGATCCCAACGTTGTTCATAAATTCTAAGCGTTCGATGATTTCACGTAGGGCCGGCCAGGCGATTTCTTGCTGTTGCTTGGATAGCTTTAAACCGGCAATAAATTCGCTCGCAGCCTTAACAGTCATACCAGTAAACGCTACAATATTTACCCCTAAGTCTTTTTTACCATCTCCACCCAGGTATACCCGAAGCGCCTCGGGTCGTAGGCGCGCACCATGGCACGACGGACATTCATCGGTATGGAAAATCCCAATCATACCGAGACCGTTACATTCAGGACAGGCACCGTAGGGTGAGTTAAATGAAAACAATCGTGGTTCAACCTCGGGAAACGATGAGCCGTCGACCGGGCAAATGAATTTTGCTGACAGCGTACGTTCGGTTTTGTCAGGACTCATGATTTTTACCAGTCCATTTGATTCAGCTAGGGCTAACTCAACTGCTTCGGAAAGTCGTTCCCGTGAGTTTTTAGGGTCATCAGTAAATTCACTTACGTATATTTCGTCCACCAACACATCAATATCATGTCGTTTAGTTTTTTTGAGTTCAATTTTTTCGCGTAATTGTTTGATTTCGCCGTCGATTTTTACCGTTTCGTACCCTTTGGCGAGTAGGTCATACAGCATCTGGTAGTATTCACCTTTTCGCCCCACTACCACTGGTGAAAAGATACTCACCCGACCTTTGGATAGCTCGATTCCCATTACTTGCTCTTTCTTTTGGGCAGACTTTACTTCTTTGTCTTCGATTGATTTTAGAATGATGTTTAAAATTTCATCTTGCGATAACTTTTCAATTGGCACATCAACATCTAAACAGTACGGCTGACCGACTCGCGCATACAGAATTCGTAGGTAGTCGTAAATCTCGGTAATAGTCGCTACCGTTGAGCGAGGATTGCGGCTAGCTGACTTTTGATCAATCGAAATCGCTGGTGATAAGCCAGAGATTTCATCAACGTCTGGTTTCTGCATTTTATTCAGAAACTGCCTCGCATAGGGTGATAGTGACTCAACATAGCGGCGTTGACCTTCAGCGAAAATAGTATCAAAAGCCAAGGACGATTTACCCGAACCAGAGGGTCCGGTGATGGCAATCATTTTGCCACGTGGCATTTCTACATCGATGTTTTTAAGATTGTGGGTACGGGCTCCACGCACTACGATTTTATCTGAATCAGGGCTCTCCCACTTGGTTTTATTAGGTTTTGATTTGGCCATAGCATAACGCCTCCACGTGTCGGTGAAGGTTGTATACACCTATTATACACGGCTAGATAAATTCTGCAGCTCGACTTATGAGTGCTTAGGAAACGTAATAACAACGTGGGTACCAACGCTTTTTATAGATTCGACTCCAATCGAAGCTCCCAACAAGTCAACCAACTGTTTAGTAATCCACATACCCAGTCCGGTCCCAGTGATAGTTTTGGTTTCCTCACCCTCAACTCGATGAAATGGTACAAAAAGATTTTTCTGTTCGTCGGCGTTGATTCCCATACCAGTGTCTTTAACTCTGATTTCGAGCTTGGTGTCGTTTTCAAACAAAGCCACTTCGATAGTGCCTGATTCAGTATATTTTATCGAGTTATTTACTATATTAATTAAAACTTGATGAAGCCGCTTGCCGTCAGTGTTGATGATGTGAGCTATATCAGTGTCAGAATGAATAAGAGCTATATTTTTTTCTTTAGCTTGGATACTGAGCTCACTGCAAACTGCTTGGACCACTTCTGATATGTTGGTTGGCTTTTTTTCGACTGACAATTTACCAGATTGCATACGAGCAATATCTAAAAAATCATTTATCACCGTTAACAATCGGATACTAGACTTGGAAATTTTACCGGCTTGTTCGCGCTGGGTACCAGCGAGGGTAGTGTCTTCTTCTAGTAGACTCGCATAACCTCGAATCGCTGTAATCGGTGCCCTCAATTCGTGAGCAATCATGTTGGTAAAGAGGTCTTTCATTTCGTTAGCTTTAGCCACTTTTTGATAGAGATAGCGGTAATCAGTAAGTTTGATATGCCAGAAAGCCAAGCCAAAAATGAATAAGTAAATAACGACTAATGAGTAATATGCTTCGCGTTCCCGGGCTGAAAATACAGCATCGATTTGTGTTAATGACTGTTCTGTAAAAATGGTATAGAGGTTATCGTCAGTGTGTCGGACACTACGGAAGGCTTGCCAGTAGTGCTCTTTACTTCGTTGTACTTCTACAATAAACGATTCGTCTAGATTAATGGTAGAAAAACGATATGGTTCGACATTGGTCTCAATTGTACCAACCATTTCTTGATTCGCGGCCGCTATAACACGGACTTCGCCAGGTTTGTGTATTACAACTTGAAACTGGATAAAATCAGGATTGTTTTTTACTAGTTCTGTAATTTGGGACTGCAAAATAGCTGTATCAACGTTAGTTGCACTCAATACAGCAACAAATGAATCATGGAGAAGTCCGATGCGATCTTTCTGAAGCCGTTCTTGATTTGATCTGCCAGCATCAAGAAACTGTTGCCCGCTATAAAGAAATAGCACTGGCATTACGATAATCAATAATAGAATGAAAATGACTTGCGGGTGATGCCGCAAATATTTAACACTTCGTTCAAACGCATACAGTGCCGTTGAAATCATGCAGTCACCGGAGTTATTTCGCTTCGTTCACGTCGGTCAATGTAAAGTCCAAGTAATATCAACACTAAACCAATCGCTACTACTGAAATTGAAGCAATTAAGAGCATAGACGAAGTCGAGCTCAGTGAACGCTCTGGTGTTGCTGTAGTGATAGTTGGAGTTTCAACTGAGGCGGCATTTACTGGTGAAAAGGCTTGAGCTTGCTTTACAAACGCTAATGGTTCACTTTTTGCCACAATTCTACCTGCGTTATCAGTAATACCAACATATACTTCGTGAGTACCATCTTCTAGCTCTTTCTCAAAGGTGTATGACCAGGCGCCAGTGCTGTCGGTTTTTACTGTTACTACTACCGGTGTACTAAAGATATACACCGTAACAAAGCTGTTTGGTAGTCCACGTCCTGAAATCATAGCTTGGGCAGCAACCCCATCACTAGTTCCTGCACCAGTGTTGTCTGAGTCTACAATAGTTGCCAACGTAGTGATCTCAAGAATATCCTTTCGTACTTCACCGACTTCTTTTGGTGATTCAAAGCGAACCAGCGCTTCTGGTGAAGCATCGTTAGGATTAAAGCCTCGTTCAATTTCTGCACTGTCTATCACTCCATCCAGGTCAGAGTCTGCCGCCAGTGGGTTGGTTTGGTAGAGATTTATTTCGTCATAATCAGTTACTCCGTCTTGGTCAGAGTCAAGTAACGCAGCGTCACCGACGCGATCACGGATGATTAATTCTTTTCGCTCAATATCTTTCTCACGTTCAACAATACGCTTTTCTATACTGTCGGCTATCGCTGTTTGTTCGTCGTCTGCGCTGGCGGTCTGTGAAATAATATCGTTCTGAATGGTTCGTACAGACTGTTTGATTGCTTGAATGGCATTTTGATCATTATTACGTATAGCAAGACGGAGGGCTTGGAACTGCTCTTCTAAATTTTGCTCAGTTGCCGCAATTGTTTCATCGTTGATTATATTTGTTTCAGAGTCATCTGAAACTTGGTCACGTGCACTGGTTTTTAACTGATTGGCAACCAGGGTATCGATGACTGGTGGGTCCGTTACTAGTTCTTTGAGGTCAGAGCCGACAGTCTGAATCAGACCAAAGGTTTCAACTTGAGCTGGTGTTGGTGTGGTTTCGTTTTTATTTTGAATAGCTATGTTGACCGATGAGCTTTGATATAAACCATAAATATTTTTTACTTTAGCATAGAGAGCGTACCGACCATTTGGAATATTGACTGTTTCAAGTCTAGCTCGCCAGGTACCATCACTGCGCTTTTTGGCTAGTCCGACAAACCGAGCTTCACCTGAACGTTCACTCTGTACATATAATTCAATAAACTGCGCTCCGTCTACTGCAATCGATATCTCAATGGTGTCAGTCAAAAAATCTCGCTCTGGTAATTCTAATACAACTGATGGCTTTATTTCTGCTGGTGTAGGGGTTGGGGTTTGGATGGTCTCGGGAGTTTTAAGTAGTGGTGTTGATTCGGTCGGTTGCTCTGATTCGTCTACCTCTTCAGATACTTCGGTGGGTACGACTACGTCAATTTCATCAATGTCTACTGTGACAGCTGTAACTTCATCAATCTCGTCATTGTCAGCGTCGGTTTCTTTAGTCGAGTCGGCTGTGTTGTCTGCTTCATTTACAGATTGAGTCTCGGTTACAACGTCGTTCGTATTCGTAGTAATCTCTTCCAAATCTTCTGTTAACGCATCCGTTACAGAAATGACTACTTGTTTTTCAATTTCATCTGTTTCATGTACACACAAAACAGAAAATACTGATGAATCAATATCAGTCAGTGATATAGCAAAGGAGTTCGTGCCGTTAATAGTTTTAAACCCGTCACCATCTCGCGCCAAAGTACACTCTGCACTTGCAGGTTCAATCGTCCAGACCAAAGACACTTGGTCGTCTAATGTAGCTGTAACTGGTGAGCTAACTAGTTGCCCATTTTGTTTTACAGTAAGGGACACGTCAGGAATAATATGAATTGTGTTTTTAATGGTGCGAGTGATTTGCAATGGATCTTGCCAAGCGTTGCCAGCTACTGTCACTATCGCGATAAATTTATATTGTCCATCGTCTAAATGTTCAGTGTTGATAGTTTTTCTCCAACGAGTGTTAGTGGTTCGCTCAGCAGTACCAAGAGTAATGAATTCATCAGTAGAAACTTGGTACGCTAAAAATTTTACTGATTGCGCTTCATTGTGAGTGTATTCAAGCCGAACATCGCCATGTAGTTCACCAGTTGGAACAACAAACTCTCCGGACACTCCTAGTGAATTGGTTGGGGTTGTCTGCGATGTGGTCGTGGTAACAGAACTACTGACTTGCGCCATTTGGACGTTCGCATCAAACACATAGGGCATGTGGTACAACGAAAAGAAGGCCCCGAGCATTACAAAAAATAAACCGGCGACCCGGGTAAACATTGCTATTTGCATCGGCTTGAGTGGTGCCAAAGCCACTAGGCTAAAACGTTTATCGGCAATCAAGACAGGTTCCGCTACCTTAGTCAAAGTGACTGTCGGCGCTGGTAAAGACTTTTTGGTCAGAGATTTTTTAACTGGGACTATCTTTTTTGAGATTTTAGGTTTGGCAACCTGCTTTGGCACACGAACAATAGCTGGTTTTACCTTCGCTTTTGCTTTTGGTGTGACTGTCTTTTTGGCAGCAGCGAGTTTAGTCCGCTTTGGTTTATGTACTATCTTGCTAGATTCCGCTTTCTTTGACGGCATTGATAATAGTATACCGTGTACAGTTGTCTATAATCTGTGTTATAGACAGTTACTGTGTACTCTGTGCAATGGATCGCAGCTCAGTCACAAATTCGGTTAGGTCAGTCATAGCTTTTACATAATACTGTTCAGCTCCAAGTTCTTTGGCTTTTATCTTGTCCGCGTCATCACTTTTGTTTGAAAAAATTACCACAGGAATATTTTTTAAAGCTGCATCAGCTTTGAGTTCAGCTAGAATTTCTAGTCCTGTTTTACCCGGGAGCATCATGTCTAACACAATCACCGTTGGTTGGTATTGAGAAATCATTGAAAATGCCTCTGATCCGTCGCTACTAAACATGTGGGGACAACCTGATTTTGATAGTTTTACTGACAATAAGTTACGGAGTAACGGGTCATCTTCTACCACCATCACTTTTACTACTTTGTCACCTGATTGGGATTCGTGGTTGGTTTCAAAAGCAGGTTTTGCACCAGACTCAATATTCATGACCGCAAATACCTTTTCTAAAACTTCCGTCGGTTCAAAATTAGCTTTTACCAAATAGTCACGAACACCTAGTTGTTTTACCCGTTCAATTTCAACTGGTTGACCAGAATTAGAAATGACAATCACTGGAATTTTTTCTGTGAGTTTTTCTGCATACATGACTTGCAATACTTCATAGCCATTCATTACTGGCATTGCAATATCTAATAACACTAAATCTGGCTGCTCTTTTCTGATACCTGCGAGTCCTTCAAGTCCATTTGAAAATCTGATTATCTTTGCACCGTGATACTCAAGTTTTTTGGTAATGATATCTGACAAAAACAAGTTATCTTCTATCAATACAATTTTCTTTTTTTCGAGTACTTTTCCTGACATATTGTTTATTATTATACTGTATTTGCAGGCAAAATAATCATTTCTGCACAACGTTTGGCAGATTGATAGTAAACCGCGTACCAACTCCTTCGGTACTATCACAAGTGATAGTACCGTCGTTAGCTTCAATAATCTTCTTAACAATGTATAGTCCCAACCCGGAACCATCAGCATCTACCCGCTTGGCGTTTTCGGCTCGAGCAAAGCGACTGAACAGCTTCTCCTTGTGAATCTCAGGTACACCAATGCCTGTATCTGACACCATAACCGTCACCCCACTAACTGGAGTAGCTTGAATAGTTATAGTACCAGTAGCCGGAGTATATTTAATAGCATTATCGACTAAATTAAAGAAAATGTCCTTTAGTCGTTCCCGATTAAAATGCAGTAACGGGATTTCTCGATCTACTAATAATTTTATATCAATCTTTTTTTCTTGAGCTGCCGATTGCAAATCAGTGATAATTTCTTGCAATACCACAATCAGGTCAACTTCTGTTGTATCGTATTGAGCCCGACCTACTTCTAAATGATCTGCGTCTAACAAGTTGTTCACTAGACGTATGAGTCTAGTCGCGCTTTTACTAGTTTGCGAAACCATTTGTTTTTGTTCTACCGTCAACGGTCCAAGCTCTTCGTCATAGAGCATTTGTTGTGACCATTTTATAGCCGAAAGTGGCGTGCGCATCTGGTGGGCTGCGATTGAGACAAATTCTGATTTGGCACTGTCGAGTGCTTGCAAGCGACCATTGGCTCGACGTAGTTCAAGATCGCGGCGTACGAGCATTTGAGCGCTTTTATCCATACTCTTGAGTTCGGCTTCCAGCTCTGCAATCCGGTTTTGTAATGTCTCGGTTTCGCTCATGGGTTATTTTGTTTCTCCCAACAACACCACAACCACTGTCTCGTTGTGAAATTCTGGATTGCAATTTTTTATGTTGTGAGCAGTGCCTCCAACCGGTGCTTGTTCAGCATACGTGTAAAAGCCAATCAATGGGACGTCTACTCCAATAACCTGGCTAATGGCATCAACTTCGCCCTTGGCCGCATCACTGTTTGCAAACAATGTATTACGAACGTGACAACTAAAGATTAAAGCGGCGCTGATATGGTCGCCAACAAACCCTGCCTTGGCTACCGTCGCGGCTTTTTTAGCTGCTACAATCGCATCTTCTTTAGTTCCCATCATAAGCTGTACCTTAGATCCTACTGCCACTTCCCCACCGCATACAATGGCGCCATTGTCATCAACGGCAAAAGGTGCCCGCAATAAGACTTCACCGGACGCTTCGTCCAAAATCCCAAGTGGGTAGGAAAGTGCAATTTCACCGAGTGTATATTGCTTTAGATTATCAGCTTCATCTCCCAAATAATCTTTGTATAGTTCAAACGCTGGTTTACCGTCAATAGTCTTGACCGTAGCACCATCTGAGTCAGTAACAGTTCTAGCCGCCCCAACCGCGCTCCAGCCGTGATTGACCCCCACTGAAAAATCTACTGGGCCAGCAAATCCAAGTCCGGTCACAGAGTTGGAACGTACATCAGTACCATGAAATTGGAAGGTTTTTTCAAATTTTCCATCGTCGCCAGCTGAACCACCCACCACTGGAAAGTTGTCCCCACATACTTCCAAAATACCTCGAATAATAGCTGAACCATTGCCGCGAAGACCATCGGCAAACATAGTAATGAGTTGTGGTTCATGTAATGCCGTTTTAATTTCTTGAGCTAAATGTATACCAGCTTCATGTGAAGTAGTATGAATATTTTCGCTATAGGTGCTAGCAAACTGCACTGAATCAGAGGCCAACACCATCACAACTACAGATTCACGTATCGATGGTCCAGCTTGAGTGATTTCGCCGGCTGTACTAGCGCCGACAATCTTGGTGTCTGGGCCGACCACAGACTCTATCCCAGACAATACTGTACTATGATTGTATTTTGACGAGGCAAAGACAATAGCGACATTAGCTTTTGCATCAACTTGCTTTTCCTGCAATTTTGCCATTGCATCAGAGGCTGCTTTTACCCCAACTGCATATTCGTCACTTCCATCAGCAATTCCAACTCCAGCTTCAAACATATATAGAAATTATCACAGTAATAACTACAGTGTACCAGGCTGATCTAAAACTAGACACCTTGGTTGTGGCTAACTATTTAATTGATTCTAGTGCGCGAATTTCGTCGCGAAGAATAGCGGCAGTTTCAAAATCAAGTAGTTTTACTGCTTCGGCCATGGCAGCACGTTTTTCTTTCATAACTTTTTGAGGATTCTTTTTGTAGAGCTCTTTGTCCACAACAAGCAAGGTTTGTACTGTCTCCTGATGCTCTGTCCGCATCTGATCAGCAATCGATCTGATTTCTTTAGCTATCGTCTTTGGTGTAATGCCATGTTTTATATTATAAGCCAGCTGAATCGCTCGGCGTCTGTTGGTTTCACCAATTGCCTTCTCAAGTGAACCGGTCATTTCGTCCGCATAGAGGACCACTCGCCCATTCACGTTACGAGCTGCCCGGCCAATAGTCTGTATTAATGATGTTTCACTCCGTAAAAATCCTTCTTTGTCAGCGTCCATAATAGCCACCAACTCTACCTCTGGTAAATCGAGTCCTTCTCGCAACAAGTTTACTCCAACCAAGCAGTCAAAGTTTCCTTTGCGAAAATCAGTTAAAATCTCAATCCGTTCCAAGGTTTGCACATCACTGTGTATATATTTGGATTTTATCTGACGTTCTTCCAAGAAATCGGCTAAGTCTTCAGCCATTTTTTTAGTTAACGTTGTTACTAAGACGCGGGCTCCACCGTTGATTATCTTTTCAGCTTCTGTAATAAAGTCTTTAACTTGTCCTGGATAATCACCAGTTTGTACAATCGGACGAACGTCTATTTCGGGATCAATAAGACCAGTTGGGCGGATGATTTGTTCGACGATTTGGCCAACCTTACCATCCGCTCTCTCAAATTCATACTTACCCGGAGTCGCTGAGGTGTAGATACGCTGCCCAACCCGATCTTCAAATTCTTCAAAATTGAGTGGTCGGTTATCAACGGCTGACGGAAGCCGAAAGCCAAATTCTACTAAATTGTTTTTTCGTGATCGGTCACCGGCATACATCCCCCCAATTTGTGGGATGGCAACATGTGATTCGTCGATGATAGTTAAGAAGTCAGGTTTACCGTCGTCGGTGTGCGGGAAATATGATAAGAGTGTGTAGGGCGCTTCGCCTGGTTTTCGTCCATCAAAATGCCGTGAGTAGTTCTCTATCCCCTGGCAAAAACCAATCTCACGAATCAACGCTAAGTCATGTTGGGTGCGACGCTTTAGTCGTTCAGCCTCAAGCAGCTTGCCTTCTTGCTTAAATTTCTTCAACTGCTCATCAAGCTCGGCTTGAATATCAGCAATTGCTCGCTTGCGCTCCTCTTCTGGAGTAACAAAGTGCTTGGCTGGAAACAAATAGAAAACCTCAGGTTCTTCAATAATTTGTCGAGATACCCCATCAATCTTTGTGATACTGCTAACGCTATCACCAGAAAAGCCAAGCCGGTAAATCACCCGTTCATTGGTCGGCATAATTTCCACCGTATTACCGACGGCCCTAAAGTGCCCTGGGGTCAAATCGGCATTTGTACGTTCAAAGTACATATTGACCAAGAAACGGAGCATCTCGGCTCGAGATGAGGTAAATCCTCGTTCAATTTTCTTGTGCACTTTTTCGTATTGTTCCGGCGAACCCAATCCATAAATGCACGATACAGACGCTACGATAATCACATCATCACGGGTCAACAGCGCTTGGGTCGACGCATGGCGTAGTCGGTCAATTTCTTCATTGATCTGCGCTTCCTTTTCAATATAGGTGTCAGAGACTGATACGTAGGCTTCTGGTTGGTAGTAGTCGTAGTACGAAACAAAATAATGCACAGCGTTATCAGGGAAGAAATCCCGGTATTCTTGGGCGAGCTGGGCAGCAAGCGTTTTGTTGTGGGCGATCACGAGCGTTGGTTTCTGCACATGCTGAATAACGTTGGCGGCGGTAAACGTTTTACCAGAGCCAGTCACCCCCATCAAAGTCTGATGCTGCATACCCGCTTCGTACCCTGCCACTAGTGTCTCAATCGCTTTTGGCTGGTCCCCGGCTGGAGTTTTTTCAGTTGAAATTTTAAAATTCACGCGCTAACTATACCGCGAGACTTAGAATATAAAAAGTCGAAACGGGCGCCGTAGCGCCCGTTGATTAACCAAAGTAGGAGATAGTGCCGCAGATGAGCGTCACTACCCCCAGCACCAATGCCACATCCTTCGCAGTCTCACCATCCTCGGTGTATCTCAACGTGTCGATCCTCGACACGTATACGAAAACACTGGTCAACATCATAAAGAACAGTGTCGCAAGTGTGAATACGATAGTCATCATGTCTTTCCCTCCGTATGTCTTTCCCTCCGTGACTACTTCAGCCAAGAATACTCACACGCAGACGTTTTGTAAAGTTCACAATCGTCCAAAGGTTATGCAAACTGGCCAGATGCGGTCCGAGCATCTCCTGGCTGCGAAATAAGTGAGCTAAATATGCTTTGCTATATATGGTCGCAATTGGGCTATCACTCGCATCAAGGAGCGAAAAGTCTCGTTGGTATTTGCTGTTCAATAAATTGATTTTTGTATAGGTTGGTAAGCCAAGGTCATTGAGCTGGCCAGTTTCAGCATAAATGGTGCCGGTCCGACCGAGTCTAGTTGGTGCCACACAATCAAACGTATCACAACCCATCAACACTCCCTTCACAATATCTTCAGGCTCTCCAATACCAAGCAAGTGACGTGGCTTCTCTTCTGGCAAGACTTCGTTGACGACACGAAGTGCGTCACCAAGGTCGTCTTTACTGAAGCTGCCACCAATACCAAAACCGTCAAAGTCCATCCCGGACAGTACCTTGGCACTTTCAGTCCGTAAATCTAAGAATCGACCGCCCTGGACCACGCCGTAGAGACCTTGCTTCTTGAGCGCGTCGTAGTTTTGCTTGTGGGCCAAGACACTGCGTTTAGCCCAGCGATGGGTCCGGTCCATAGCTTCTTTTTGGTATTCGTAGTCAGCAGACGGACTGGTGCACTCGTCAAAAGCAATAATAATATCTGCCCCAATAGCGTGCTGAATTTCGATTGAGCGCTCAGCAGTAAAGCGATGCATTGAACCATCAATATGGGACGTAAACGTTACTCCATCTTCATCAATTATACATAGTTTGCCGTGTTCGGAGGCAATTTCTTTGCTGTAGACATTTAGGCCGGCTTTTTCGTCAGCGGTTACGTCACCTTTGGCAAACTTAGTCACTCCTTTTCCAAACGCTGCTCCAAGCGAGAAAACTTGAAAGCCACCACTGTCTGTCATGGTCGGTAATTGCCAGTTAGCAAACTGGTGCAGTCCACCAGCTTCTTTGATTACATCATGTCCTGGTTGCAGATAGAGGTGGTAGGTATTAGCCAGTGCTACCTGGGTACCGACGAGATTCAGTAAGTCGTCAGATTTTAATGATTTAACCGTACCTTTGGTACCCACGGTTACAAAGGCTGGAGTTTCGATATCACCATGGGGAGTATGAATAACACCAGCCCGGGCTAACGAGTTTGGTTTATAGTGAGTGATTTCGAAAGTAATAGGTTTGGTCATATTTACTTAGATAACGCATCAACCATACTGCCATCTGACGAACGTGCCAGCCTCCGACGGTCTGGCACTGCGGCTTCGGCCAAAACTTTTGCGAACAAAAGTCCGAACTTTTGGCCTGCTGATGCTCGCCAAACGGCAGTGTGGTCGTTGCTTAGTGCTGGTGTTCTACCAAAGCAATTGCATTAAATTGCTTTGGATACGAGGAAGACAAGAGAAAATTGACGAGTCGTACAAGTGTACGGTGAGGAGATTTTTTCGTAGTCTGACAAAGTAGACGAAGTAATTTTACTCAATTGCTAGTAGTTCAACAGCAAACACCAGTGTTGCCCCACCCGGAATCGGACCATAACCACTGTCACCATACGCTAAATCAGATGGGATCACGAGGATGCGCTGTCCACCGACTTGCATCCCTTCAAGACCTTGTTCCCAACCAGCAATGACTTTGCCTTCTCCGAGAGTAAAGGTAAATGGTGCACCCCGTTTATATGAGTTATCAAACTCTTGACCATTCTGCAGCGTACCGATGTAATTTACTGTTACGGTGTCGCCCGAAGTCGCTGCTGCCCCGTTCCCGGCCACTACGTCGTCAACAATGAGCTTTTGCAAGTCTCCATTGACACTCGAAGCATCGACCACCGCATCTGCGATATCTGCATCAGTTCGTTCACCTCCAACCACAACAATTGGATCAACGTCAGTTGCAGTCACTACACTGGCTACTTGGCCAGTATTCTCTTGTAGATTAATAAGCCACAATGCTCCAGCCATCGCAATGATACTGAGGGCAATTCCAAAAAATTCAAATCGATTTACCATATATAGTTATTGAATGCCCATCATAGCGTTTTGACTGCTAGATGCAAGGGTAAAACTCACTATACCCTTATTTACAGCCGCATTTAAAGTACTCGTACTACGCAGAGCGAGTGTACTAAGGAATTGATTTTTTGCTTTAGCGTCCATTAGATACGGCGTCGCTTTACTGTCGATAGATGAAATTGGATGTAAAGCAATTGAAACTCGCTCATTATGTAACTGCACTACTAACCCCAGCCCTTGCTGGACAGGAGTTGAAAAGTACTGATCAAAGACAAAGTTGCCTAAGGAATAAAAAATTGGTCGATCCTGATACCAATCAATCGACTGTACTACGTGTGGGTGATGACCAATATATACGTCGATTCCCTGTTCAATCAAATATCTGGCAAATCGCTCTTGAGTCAAAACTGGGGTGAGCTTATATTCTTGACCATCGTGAACATACGCAATTTGTATATCACTCTGCTCCCGCATTTCTTGTAGGTATGGTTCAAGTTGCCCAGGATCAAGCGGTCTCAGAAAGGTATGCAGACCAATAATACTGATGGTATTACCGTTATGTTCAATATACGAAACCGATGTATCGTTAGTCTCGTTTGGGTGTCCAAATGATGTAATTCCAGCGTCTGCCAAGACTGTACGAGTATTTTGATACGCTTCCAAACCATGATCAAACGAATGGTTATTGGCAAGACTCAGGTGCGTAAATGGGAGGTTGGCTTTTTCTATTGTAGTGGTTGAGACAGAAAAGCGCACTTGATTAACTGGAGTTGGTATATGGGTCGCTGGTATGGCTGCCTCAAAGTTACCGACCGTATAGTCGGCTGTAAAAAGCGGTGACTGACGTACAAATTTAAATGCGTCAAAGGTTGAGTCTTTGACATACTGCCACTCTACGTCACGAGCCAGGAGCACATCCCCCACAAATGAAACTGATGTGGTGCTAGTGGTCACTTCGGTTGGTGTAGGTGGGATAAATTCAGACACATAACCCCGGGTTGCAAGGGCAGCTGATTCAGTTGATGCAAACAGTCCGATAAGAGCCGTTAGAATAAATGTAAAAAATTCCACCGCGGTAGTTTAATACATTGCATGAAAAGGTCCAATTTTCCACATCCACATACTGAGTAGTAATAAGGAACAACAAATTACCAAAGATACGGTAATTATGCCGATAGTAGCATGTGCCATATTGGCTTGAGATTGTTCGTATCTAATTTTGTGATTTCTTAGATTTTCAGTAATATCAACTCCTAAAAGCGACGATACCATTTCTGGTTCCAAGTGATCATCTGAATGAAAAACACGATGTAACGTATCAATTTTTCGTTCCATAGTTTCTTTATTTTCTCGGAGTACAACGAGCGCTGTTTCAATATCATCCTCTTTCCAGCGAGCTCGGAGTAGCACTGACTTGATGTCTCCATCGGGAGAGCTCGGCTCTACCCCATTGAGCTTTAAAATTTTTTCGATGTGGTGCTTATTTAACATGATTAGCTTCAATGTTGTCTGCGATATGTGTCGAATAGAGTTCAAGCATCACGGTAAAGAAACTGATGACAACAGGACCAACGATGAATCCGATTGGACCAAATAGCGAAATTCCACCGAGCACGGCTAATAGAATAATAAACGGGTGTTGCGGACTACCACGACTCATCAAATACGGACCGAGTAAATTGTCTATCAAACCGACAGCGACGATGCCCCACGCAGCCAATCCAGCAGCTCCGAAATAATCGCCCGTCAGTATCAAATACAAAACTGACGGCACAAAAACAATTGATGTCCCGACACTCGGTATCAATGCTCCCAAGGCAGCTATTGAGCCCCACAAAATCGCACGTTCAAACCCAAATATCCCTAATCCAATAGCTGTCAGAGTACCTTGAATCAAAGCTACTAAGACGGTGCCGGTAGCCACTGACCGTACTGCTGTGGCGAGTCGTCGTAAAATTAGCTCATCTTCTTTGTCAGGCAATGGACTGATTCGAACCAACACTTTAGTAAAATCTCTACCATCCCGAAAGAAATAAAACGACGCAATGAGTGCAATAAAAAACAAAAAAATAGTAGAGACAGTCCCGGTAAAAATTGCGTTCAAATTTCCAGTCAGCCAATCAGCGCCTTGGCGAAGGTATTCGGTCGCATTTAATTCAAAGGCGGGAGCATAGACTTGAATTGATTGCTCTAAATCTTGCACAATGGTAATGAACCCAAGCTGCTGGTCGTTGCCCACAATTTTATAAATAGCCACTGCCTCACCCACCAACGCAGAAGTTAAAAAGAATACTGGCAAAATGATTACCACTACTACCAAGAATGTAGTGAGTCCCGCTGCGAGGGTAGCGTTTTGCCAGGGCATACGTTTTATAATTCGTTCGTAGAGCGGATACGTGATAGTAACGATGATAGCCGCCAGCGCGAGCGCGGCCATAAACGGTGCAATAATCTGCCACACCAAATATCCTACAAACGCTAACAGTCCAAAAAAGAATACGTACTCGACAATCCGATTAGTCAACATTATTTGAATTGTAGCAAGTCAGCAGCAGTAAAGCCAGACATCCGTCTGGCTTTAGGCGAATAACTTTTTAATCAGTTTGCATTTGTTCAAACTGGCGCTGCGACTGGATCGCTGCTGCCTCGAAGGTTTTGAAGGTCTGTGTAGCAGCTCCTTCAAACGCTATAAATGCAGAATTAAAAATGTTACTTAACGCGTAAAGAACAATTATAAACCCTAGAGCGCGAAAGATTCCCATATTTTGTTTTTTGCGACTCGGTTATCATGACTAGTGATAACCTGTGACTAATTCACAGAGCCGAAAAACAAAACAGAGTTCCGCAAAGAACTCTTCTACTTTTACTATATAGCATATCTGCTATATGTAAAGAGCCACTTTGACGGAGTCAAAGTGGCTCTTTACCAGTTTTTAAAATTATTACACGTGCCCGCGCAGGCGCATGGCTACAATAATCCGTTCTACTGCAATCTCGTACGCAGCATCCCTAAATGACACGGTGCTACTCACCCGTCGACGTAAGGTGTGGTATGACTTCGCCATAATTTTTTTCAGTTCTTTGAGTACATCTTCTTCAGTCCAGTAGTACTGCTGGCGATTCTGTACCCATTCTAAATACGATACCGTTACCCCACCGGCATTAGCAAGCACATCCGGCAGTACTGTAACGCCACGCTCAAACAGTATTTTGTCAGCTTGTGGAGTAATCGGATTATTGGCTAATTCTAAAATAATACGAGCTTTCACCTGATCTACATTTGCCTCAGAAATGGCATTATCAAGCGCTGCCGGAATGAGTATATCAACGTCAGCATAGAGTACGTCGTTAGGATCACTGGAGACGGTAATATATTCTCCAGAACAAGCGGTGACACTACCTTGCTCAGTTTTAATTCGCTCAACTTCATGCGGATTTAAGCCACGATCACCAATGACGGTACCCCGACTGTCTGAAACTGCCGTGATGGTATAACCTAGCCCATGCAACAGTTGCGCCACGACAGCTCCAGCGTTACCGAAACCTTGAATCGCAACTTTGAGATTGCTCCGTTTTAATTTTTTATCCTCGACTGCTTTTTCCAGAATATACACCCCACCTTGCGCGGTAGCTGTCCCTCGTCCGGCGCTCCCGCCAAGCTCTAGTGGTTTACCGGTAATCATACCTGGTTCACTGCGACCGGTAATCTTTTCGTATTCATCAAGCATCCAAGCCATAATTTGTGGATTTGTATACACATCCGGGGCTGGAATGTCTTGGTCAACGCCAATATGCGTATGCATCACACCAATATACGCACGGGCCACCTTTTCTAAATCAGCTGGAGAAAGTAACTTTGGATCAACCACTACCCCACCTTTGGCGCCGCCAAGTGGGATATTTACTACCGCGCATTTGATTGCCATGGCCGCTGCTAGGGCTTTTACTTCTTCGATATCAGCGTCGGGATGAAATCGAATGCCACCTTTGTATGGGCCACGGGCGTTATTGAATTGCACACGGTAGGCAGGTAATGATTGTAGTCCTGATTCAAGATCGACAGTAATACTCGTGTCATGCACCTGGTACGGCGTAAACAAACATTTTTTTTCTGCCTCAGTAAGGGTGTGAGCATCAGCGGCTTTAGTGATGTATGACAATATTTGTTCAAACGGGTTCATAATATTAGAGATAATTAAATAATGCTTCAAAACCGATAAAGTAAAAGATCCGGTAGCCATATTCAAGCATAAGGCCAAAATTTTCAGTCAGTAATAACAAACCAATTAGAATTAAAAACAGACCCCCAATCCAAGATATCCATTTACTAATACGCGTTACGCTGTTAATTACTTTTGTGGCTCGTGCATAGAGTACTGCAGTCACGATAAACGGCACTGATAATCCAAGCGAAAAGATTGTTAGCAAGAGTCCTCCAGACCAGATTGTGGCTGATGTTGACGCTAGGAGCAACACTGACGCAAGTACCGGTCCGACGCACGGTGTCCATCCTAGAGCAAAAGTCGACCCGATCACAAACGCACTCAAAGGATTGCCTGGAGTAAAAATTCTGGGAACTCTAAGGCGTCGCTCTCGTAGCAATGGCGTGAAGCGCACAATATTTAGCATCATCAAGCCAAAGACAATAATAAATGCACCGCCGACTTGTGACAATATTGCTCGAAACTGACCGACATATGCTCCAAACATCCCAGCGAGCAAGCCGAATACGATAAAAATTACTGAAAAACCAATGCAAAATAGTAGACCATTGATCAAAATTGATCGCCTAGCTGCTGTAGCTGTAGCCGGGTCTCTCAGATCGTTTGGCGTAAGCCCACTAATAAACGCTAAGTAGGCTGGTACGAGAGGCAGTGTACAAGGAGCTAAAAACATCAGCACTCCGGCCACAAATGCAGCGGTAGCGAAGGCAATGTCTAACTCAACCATACTAGTGATACGCTATTGATCGTCATTTGTTGCAGTAATTGCTGAGTCAAGGTGCTGTCGCATTTCTGGCAATTTCATGAAGCCACGTTTATGCACTATCACGTTACCAGCTGCGTCATAAAAAATAGTCTCTGGCATAGTAAAACCACCAATAGATTTGTAAAAGGTATCTTTGGTATCAAGTACAATCACTAGATTATTTAAGTCAGGCACAGTACTCAGATACCGTTGGGCTTGGACCTTACTTTCTTTTCGGTTGATTGCCAGAACGGTAACATTTTGGTCAGCAAATTCTTCAGCGAGGGTATTTAAGTCCGGCAATTCAGTGACACAAAACGGACACCAACTGGCCCACGAATTAACAACGAGAGGGGCTCCGAGATATTGCTCTAAACTGACCGGATTACCATCCAAATCTGTGTACGTATCGTCAGTCGTAGTCAAGGCAACAACAGCATCACTGGGTATCTGGTTGGCAATGTGTGATTGATTGACTGCATACCATACATACAATCCAACCACTAGTATGACTGTTGTGATAACTCCCAACGTAATAAGGCTACTGCGATCCATATTGTTTATAGGGTCAACAAGCTTTTCCATTGCTCATACGGCAACGCGCCCGACACGGGGCGAGTCGATCCATCGGCAAACACGATGACACTGAAGGGCGTCCCCTGCCCTCCGAGTGCTTGGGCGGTCTCAGCATCTTGCTGCACTAAGGCAAGTGGGGCTTCGCTCGACATACAGACATTGAAGTCCTCCGCTTCGATTCCTAAACTGACGGCTGCATCAGTATAAAATGCTTGTGAGTGACCACCTTGATTGGCAAAAAGAATATCTAGATAATCCCAAAATGATTTATCCCCCGCGAGTGTTGCAACACATTCACTAGCCACAGCTCCCGCCACTGCGTTACGATGACTCGGTAGTGGTAAATGTCGGTACTCCCAATTAATTTCTCCGGCAGATTCATCAACCAAGCGCTTTAGCGTGGGATGCAGGCGACCACAAAACGGACATTCAACATCTGAGAATTCAACAATCGTCACCGGCGCATTAATGTCTCCGTATATTCTAGCCTCAGCGATTCGTTCGACTGATTGACCGGTCTGTGGTGCCAGAGCTTGATCGCTTTGTTTTGCCGATGCCCCAGTTGCACCACCAGTAACATAGAGAGCAGCAGCGACCATACCGAACCCAATTACAATGGCAAATGGTGTGGCTAATTCTTTGATGGTATTCATAGTTACGTATTATTCCACAATTCAGTCTCTGGATAGGCAGAGACCCAAGAAAACCAAAAGCCTTCTTTGTCTGGTATCAACGTTCCGGTCTCAGTGGTAAATGAGACAGTATCTCCTTGTCGTTCGAGTATAACAGTTTGACCATTTACCACATCAGTAGTTATCCCGGGCGGTACCATATCTCGTGGATATGCCTTACTCACACCCTCAAGCGTAATGCCGTAGACATAGGTCGAAGGGTCAAGTGGAGAATCAGCAGCACTGAAATTAGGGGCAAAATTGCTGGCCACCGCATAATAGTTGCCCCCATAAGGATCACGTGGGCTACCCGTTGTTAGTACGAGTCCCTCTGGATGTAACACTTTCCAGTCACTGAACCGGACGATGTCACTAGGGACAATTTGTAATGCTTGACCAGCTCGATTGCCGACTACTGCCTCTCCCAATACTTGAGACCACAGATTGCGGTCTTCTATCGCTTCAGCGCGGTTATACATCAATAAATTTGATTGCCACAACATTCCAGATACTCCAAACTCAACTGCTGCTCCATCTAAACGACGATCAAATACAATTCCCGTACCACACAGCGGACAATACGAAACAAGTAACGGGTCCCCCGCTACCACATCATTGACCAACTCGTGCGTTTCGAGCATAGGAAATGGATAAAATCGCACTTCATCTTTATACGTTAGTGCGATACCAATACTATCTGGCGGCAATAACGCTTCGGCCTCGGTCACGCTAATAAATTCTGGATTGTCTACCGACTGTATACAATCTTGAATAAAGCAACCTTGTCGAATTTCTTCAATCGAAATTGAATGGGTCACATTTGTCGTTGGGGCACTTCCAGCTAGCGGAAGTTCTACTTCATCAGACTGGTACAGGGTTCTGGGAGATGGCTTTGTTTCAGCTTCGTAAGTATCAAGTGGTCTGGTCCTCACCACCGTGGCTGGCACAATGGTTTGTTTATTTTCTGTAGATTCCACTGCGATATCATCCGCAGTATTGACTGCAGCGGTAGTCATTTCAGGTTCAGTATTTGAACCAAAAAAGTAATGAAATGTAAAGTAAGTTACGCCGGCCACTAATAGAATAGAAAATAGATATTTCATACAGTTCTATGTTGGTACGTTACCTTAGGCAATATCTTTCACTACCCTTTAATAAACACATCAAAATTATCAGGTGTTTCTCCTGGTGCCGCCGGAATCAGGTTAAGTGGAATATTGTTTGTATTAAACCGAGCTGATATATCAGCGTCTGCACTAGCAGTAAAAGTGACTTTAAATCGTTGTGACGTAATTACTTGGATACAATCTTCAGATGTATTTAAGGTAGAGTAATCAATCCGTACTTGTTCTGGATACGATTCAGCCACAAAGGCATTCCATTCTAACAAATCGCACGGAGTAGAAAGTGGAATGTCTCCAACCAGGGTATGCACACCGTCGATAAAGAAATGTTTGGCAGTGATATCGTCAGGCATATACCCTCGTTGATTAGCATCATCAGTAACTACCGTATCATTTGACACATCATTCATCTGTTCAAGTTCGGTACTTTTAAGGAAAGTGTAGCTAAACATACCAACCACTAGTAATAAAAATAGTACTATTGATAGAATGATTCCTCTTTTACTCATTCCTTAATTATATCACTATTCGGACACAATGCTGTCTTGGCCAGCATAAATAATGATTTCGTTGGTACTACTGCCGGTACTAGCTGAGAGCAAAGCCCCATCCAGTTCGCGACTAATAGCAGCTGCCTGCTGTTGAACATCGACACTATAGACCACCACAGTACGTCGATCATTTCGCTCACTATCGCTACCCATGTCCGTTACAACGTATCCAGCTTTTTCTAGTATTAACCGCACTTGGGCCGCGGTACCGTTTTCACCACTGACATTCACGACTGAAATTGGAGTAGAAGTGGATTGCGTAACTACCAATGGACTGCGCTCTACTTGCCTGAGTTGGTTATAGTAAATTTCTTCTGCGGTCAATGTAACAGCCGTTTCTTCTGTGCCAATAGTAACCTGATAATCACGTGAAGCAGTGGCCCCAATCGCATACCACCAGGCAATCACTCCAATTACCATAAATCCAATTATTCCTATGAAGAATAATCGATACTGCCAAGCAAACTGTCCGAGCACTCGCATATAACCACTCACTGCTTTAACTGTTTCCAACTGCTGACGTAAGTCTAACCAACCCGAGCGAACCGGCGCACTGATAGTGCGATAGTTGCGAAGTTCAACCGTGTGCGCCCCAGCCACATCTCGCTGTACCCGAGCGCGGCGCTTAGCGTCATCCGGGTTGATACCAGAGAGAATCAACATGCGACGAATATACGCTTTTACTACCCAGCTCACAAACCAAGCAATAGCAACCAATAGTGCAATGGTGAGCAACACTTCTTTAACGGGAACTACCCAAAACGCAATCTCTCTCGTTTGAAAATTCCGGGCATCGCGACCATAAGCCAACGTTGCGACTGCTTTGTATCGGCCAATTTCAGAAAAACCCGCAGCACTTGACCAACTAAATTCAAAATTACGAACACTATCTGGCAGTACGTTACCAAAGTGCGTATCGTGATTAATCGGAATCCGTCCGCGCTCTTCGCCCCACATATTGGTAATAATAATTGTTCCTTGGGGCTGCAGATGTACATTACCTTTATTTTCAAAACGTAACTCAAAATCGGCTTGCGGGGCATCCACAAAAGAATTAGCTGCTCTAAAGCTACGAATTGTACCCTCCTCTATCACATCTCCGGCAATTCGTACAAAAAATAACGACGTGACCATCTGGCTGGTTCGAACAGCTAATTCACCAGTTGCCTCTGGCGGTTTGGTACCAACTAAAATAGCGGCAAAATGTCCTCCTGGCGCAGCGTCGGGTGGAACAACTACTGAAATAGGAATGACTGCACTTTTTTCACGCTCTATCACTACAGGGTCGGGCGAAACGGTAATCCACTCAGCGAGGGTGGCGCCTGATGTTCCAGTGTCAAATACTGGTAAAAATTTACCCATTCCCCGCTCACCCTGCGGCGCAAAATTTACTACCGAAGGATAGACCGTTAACTTATACTGATTTGGGTTAGCTACCTTAATGCTACTATTCCATACTTGCCCTGGTTCAGCTGACATCTCAAATAGCGTCGGTGTCACGCTGAGTGTCAACGTTTCCTGCGCTAGAACAGTTTGGCTCGGTAACAGGACAAACAATAGACCTCCAAGCAAGAGAGTACTAGTTGTTTTCTTCAGGTTTTTTCTTAAGGTCGATATCATGATCAAATTTAGGGGCATCTGAACCGCTCCGAATGTACATTGGCACTACTTCGTGATCAGGATGTGCTATTCCATGAGCGCGGTACATCCGGCGGTGGAGCCACCACGTTAACAATACAGCGAGCAGCAGAAATAGTCCAAATAGCATTATAAGCTGTTTAAATGGAATCATATAAAAGAAAGCTGTGTCATGCACTGAAGCGAGTTGTTTTTTACCGTACTCAACTGACAAAAAAGCTTTGTAACGACCGAGCGACTGATTATCTGGAACCGAGCTAGTAAAGGCGGCAGACTTCCCTGCCTCCACGACTACCCCTTCAGGATTTACTGCGGTAGCACCGACTTCGTTGCCACGATTGTCATAAAAAATTATTTCGCCAGTTGGCGTGACTGGGGATTCACCTGGGTTTTCAATTTCGTACGAGATAGCACCGTCAGTATCATCTGTGACAAATCTATTAATAATAAAATTTTTAAGCCTGAGAAATTCTGTTCGCTTTTCGTTAAGCGACAGCCTGACAATAGTCGCTGGTGCTGTGCCGGCTAGTACCCGAGCTTCCGCATCTGTGCGGTTAGAACCAGTTCCAAACCCAATCAACCCGTGATACTGCCCTGGTGCTGCATTAGGATTCATGCGGATAGTCACGGGGATTTCCCTCACTTCACCTGGCTCGAGAACTATCCGACCACGAGTAATTTCTATCCAACTGGTAATAGCAGTTTTATTGTCTACCTCTGAAGGCGGAATAAATTCTTTAATAGTGCCTCCTTCATCAAGTGCCACTTCATGGACTGAGGCATAAATTCTAGCTGGGCTATTAGACGGATTTGACAGCGTGATAGTTTGCTTAATAATATCGCGACCTTCCGTCTCGCGATCAATGAGTAGCGGGCTCACTGAGTACGCACTAATCACCCCTGGCGTGATGCTTGCAAGGATGAGTAATGTAATGAGAAATAAACGCATAGTGTGTATAGTAGCTTAAAATACTGGAACGGCGAGATAGACGATGTCAGTTTCATAGTCACCGGCTGGTAGTCCTTCACGTACTTCAATCTTGTATAGTACATCATGGTACTCATCAATTGGAGTGGGGTTATACAGTACTTCGGCCGGCACCGTAGTTAAGGCGGCAAAACTGTCATTGGCTGAGAATCGAGTGGATGCCCCCGATAAGATATCGTCGCCAGCATGGTAGCCAAAGCAACCAGTAGCCTCAACGGGACAGGCGCTGGACCAGCCCGCTGGCACTTCGTTGGTGCTGATGATGGGATCAATAGCGGTACCGTAACTATTGATCAGGTCTTGGGTAGCAAAGACAAATACCTGATACCCTTCGGTGGCATTAGTATCAACTGAAAGTCGATGAGCTGCTTCGATTGCCATATTAAGTCCTAAGGTGCCAAAATTAATAGCATCAGGGGTACTTGCTACATCAGTAACAACACCTTCAGTAGTTGTTGCGCTTGGCAACCCGGCCACCCCAAATACCAGTTGCGCTCCTTCGGTCACTAGCGATGGGTAGGTACTGGATGCAATTAATGGAGCGTCATTTGTTACGTCATACAGACGGAAATAATATACCCCATTCGCGCGTGCACCAGCGTGCTGCAAAACAAAGGCGTATTCAGCTGCTGCGCCTGCAGCATGGGTCAAGCCTGCAACTAATGTCCCAGATTCATTGTAGCTACCGCAGCCATTACCCACACCACCAAAACAACTGTCCGCCTGACCTAACGTGGAACTGGCCAAGACAGTATTATCATTCGCACCTCCGTCGGCATAACACCACAATGAATCAGCCTGGCACGTACTACTCGCAACTACATCACTTGCGGTTAAGAAGTTTGGTGATTGCGAAAATTGCAGCTTAAATTTAACGTTATTGCCTTGGACGACTTTTAGCTCGTCAACGACCGTACGCAACACGATAGTATTGGAATTTGCGATATCAGTTGGAGCTACATTCTCTGCTGCCAACGCTAAACTTGGTGTGATATTTTCAGCATCATCGTACCAACGCCAATCACCGCCAACGGGCGTAAATCCAGCGGTACGTAATTCTGGGTAATTAAAGTAGCCATCCAGTGGTGTACCGTCGCTATTTACCATGCGGAAACAATAAAATGTACTACTATTTGCTCCATTATGCTCGATTACCCAATCAAACTCCACGTCTTCTCCATCTTGCACATCAAACGGGTTAGCTACCGAAGGATTCGCTTCAATGTAACTACCAGACACGTCAGACACTGAAAGATTCAAATCTCCGATTCCGGGGGGTTCGGTTGAAAGTGCCACGCCATCAGTTAATGCTGCGACGTCATACCCGCGCCATATCGTACTGCTGGCAAATTGACCGACGTCGAACCAGTCGCCCACTGCCGAGCAAGTTGCTGTTCGTACACCATATTGGAGCTTAACTGACAACAATCCCGCTGGTAAGTTAGCGTTACCAATCCGAGTACTCATTCTAATACGAATGCGCTCACCTTCTCCGAGAGGTTCATCTAAAGCAGTGATAGGAGCGTTTTCCCCAACACTGCTTGGCCCTACTGGCCACTGGTCTTGTGGATCAAGCTGACCATCTTCGACGTAGAAATTATAATAATTTTGTCGCACCGATATGTTTGCTACTGGCCATGACACAACCTCGGTCCAGTACGATAAAATACCAGCTGATTCAGCACGGTAAATTTCATAGGCTGTAGTTGAAGCAATGTAAAAGCTCGCCAAACCTCGTGGCATGTTATTTACTGTTTGACTATGACTGGTAACTGCAAAAATTGACGCATTGTTGGTAGCTTCAAGTTCAGTCAAGATACCAATAGCACGAGTCTGCACGTCAGCACCTCCAGTGAAGGTACTCCCTTCACGTTGCACTGTCATCGCCCCGTCACTGGTTTGCGTATTTTCAATTACCCATGCCACCGAGACATGATTGACTGTGGTGGTTGCAGCACTAGCTTCTAGCTGGAACGACAGCGCCCCCATACTCGACACCCACACCAAGTGCCCAAAGTCCGTCATCAACCCATTCCCATCAACCCGCTTCTGTGTATGTAAGAACGTTCGATTAAGACTATTGACTGGAGTAATCGGAACCAAATCTGGCTCACCTGGAGTTGTGCCTGCGTAATCATGTTCAACTCGCTGCACTTTCCAGTTGATACCAGTGAATTCAACTACGGCATAACTGACAAATCCTTCATTGCCACCAGTTGCACTCCGCCTGAACACCGGTTCACCGGTGGCACTATTCCACTCGCTGGTTGACTGATGAGCATATCCTTCTGCTCTAGTATTTCCTGGATGCGATTGGGCGGTAATAAATACCACTACGTCACCATCGGTATCAACTGTACCGAGCGCAGTACCAGTGGCTACTAATTCTGACGCACTGTAATTGATGGTGCCATGGTCGCGCACAATCATTTCGTTATCTGTCCCAGGATCACCCACAAACTCAACTAGCTCCCAAGAAATAAAAGTATTTTGGATTGGGTTAACTTGGCTACGAGTAAAGGTAATGCTAGTTTCTAGATTTTCTGGATTTTCAATATACGAACTATAGTCTCTGGCGTTTTGGTTACCACCCAAATCATTACGACCAGCCCCGGTATGGTGTGCGTTGGTAATCCGGACAAACGCGCTAGTTGAGGCACTCGGAGCAACGTAATCAACCCCTGCTAGTAATGTGGTTGATGTGCCAGTTAATACAACTTGACCGCGTTGGATTCTGAAGTCTCGTTTGGGAGTCATAGTGATTTCAGGATACGTGTTATAGGCTAGTAGACTCACACCGTTTTGCGTCACACGGAAACAATAGGTACTGTCATACAGCGTGTCGGCTGTCGACGTGATGCTGTATTCAAAATCAGTATATTCATTATTCCTAAGAGTAGTAGTAGCTGTAAAAGATTCCGTATCAACTACCCCACCATTACTGCCTAAGAAGACAGCGTTTTCATCACTCACCCCACCCGTGGTCGTACTAATATCAGTGGTCGTTTCTCCATTAGTAAGATTTGAAGAGTCAAACATGTCCCAGGCGTCAGCTGTATCAGCAACGTCAATCCACACGGTAACATCAGAACATTCATCGAGCTTAATACCATATTCCAGGCCGTAACGTTTTGGAATCGACGTGGTTGCTCCTTCGTTTGATACACCAACACGGAGACGGATTTCAGCTCCTAAATCGAAATCTGTCAGTGGCGTATCTTCGATACCGCCAGTTGCTGAACTGGCACCAGTTTCACTCCCTGAATCATTTCGCCAGTGGTAGTGTGTCTGCGTCACAATCGCGCCATTGAGGGTCGTGGAGCCAGTTATGTCGATTGGTGTCGTTGGTGCTACCGACCCCCCGCCAGACACTACAACATCACCAGAACCAGAACTGAGAATCACATCCACCGTCTCCCCATCGGTAGCATCTGGTGTGATATCGAGTACTGGATAGAGACAGAGTGTACTGGTAGTACTAATCCCCACTGTGGCAGTAAACGTAGTTGATCCGTTGGCACTCGAGAACGCTGTCGAGGTTGCTCCATACTGCAATTCATTTCCAGTAAATGATTCGCTCGCACAGTTATATGGGAACGTCGTATCAAGATCATAATATAATCGAATGTCAGTCACACCAGCAGCACCGTCAACCGTGCCAACTTCAGTCAATGTGACGCTTGTAACATCACGACTGGAAACATTTTCGGTAATGGTAAAAGCACCTCCGATATAGAGATTATCAGTTGGGATATCAGCTGAGACTGCCTGGGTACCAGTGGCTCGAACCCGCACATCTGCTGAAATAGTCACTTGTGGCAACACATCGTACTGTTCAATTGGTTGACCCTGATCCGACACACGAAAGCAATACGTATTTCCTTCCGTGGCCGTAGTTGAAGCGACAATCGAATACTCAAGGGCAGTGTATTCATCAAAATCTACTTGCATACTGCCGGTCTCAGATTCGGTATCGCGGACGCCACCATTGGGTGTAAGGAAGAAGTTATTTTCTGGCGATACCCCTCCGAGCCCAACTGCCACGTCTGTGGTATCAGCTCCGTTGGTAAGATTACTAGAATCAAACATATTCCAATCATCATCCGCCTCCGCAACATCAATCCACGTCCCGACATCATTGCAGGTTGGTGCCGCTACGCCATACTCAAGCCGAAATGTAGTCGGAAACGTTGTGGTCGAACCATCGTTTGACAGCCCAATGCGGAGTCGTCGAGGTACTTCGGTCTGCAAAGCACTAATTGGGGTATCTTCTATACCACCGGTTGCGGACGGTGAGAGCGCTTCACTACCCGTATCTTGTCGCCAATGATAGTGGGTCTGCGTCAGCACATCATCACGCACAGTGGTACTGCCAGTAATAGAAATCACACTCGACGGTACTGC
Organism: uncultured Candidatus Saccharibacteria bacterium; assembly: GCA_964352875.1. GTDB lineage: Bacteria > Patescibacteriota > Minisyncoccia > Phycocordibacterales > UBA918 > OLB19. The sequence continues at coordinate 9,924 of CAYGTP010000002.1, read as the reverse complement.
TGTCACACTTCCACCAACCAACACGTCAGTGGCTGGGTTCGTAATAGTAATATCGATAGTATCGCCGTCATTGGCAGATTTTAAAACCTCTACCACTGGATAGACGCACAGCGTGTCAGTAGGTGAAATAGCCACAAGATCAGAAAAGCTGGCGATTCCATTAGCACCTGAAAATCCATTCGTATCAGTGACGTCAAATTGTGGCTCATTGCCTTGGTATGAGTCTTCACTGCAATTGTACGGGGAAGTGGTCGAAATATCATAGAAGAGCGCAATATTTCCAATTGCAGTTGCTCCGTCTATTGTACCTTGCTCAGTGATTGTAATACTAGTTACATTTCTCGTTGTGACATTCTCTTTAATGACAAACGCCCCACCAATGTAAGTTGCTGATGTACTGGCCCGTACCGTCGCACGTTGTGTGCCGGTTGCTGTAACGACAGTAACTGGCGTGATATCTGCAATAGTGTCACTCAACACATCACGCGAAGCGTCATCGTACCATGACGCGTGGATTCGCTCGTCTGAATAATGATTTAACGAAAGGCCGTAGTTATTATCGCTCCCACTATTAACCGGTCCTTGCTCCCCGCTCCAACTACTCATTGCCGCCGTCGAGCTTGCCCAATACACATTAGCGCTATTAGCGGTACCTGGTGTGGTGCGAGCTGCATACGCTACATACACATCACTTGTATTAGCATCAAGCGCTAAGGCAACACTGAGGAGCCCTTTACTGTCGTCAGTGACGACATCTGCCGTATTGGTCCATAGACCAGAACTTTCTGTGTATTTTGCTGTGCGTATATCATCATCGGTCCCTAAGGTTTGATGGTCTGTAACATAGGCAAGATAGATGTCACCGGTTTCAGGATGGGTAACTGCAGACATACCAACGTCATAGGTAGTGTTATCAAATGCATTAGCATCAATGGTATTCCAAGCTCCACCCCAAATAGCGTTATTCCAAATCTGATACTCTATATCCTCAGCAGACACATCGCGAACAATCAACATGATATTATCCCCCAGCATTGGCTGCAGTAATAAAAAGTCATTCGAAAGATCCATTGGTGAAACTCCCGTTGCACTCCAACTACCCTCTAGCTGACAATCAGCTGAACACTCAACTACCGGGGACCCGCCGTTGTCATTAATGGCAGCGTAGATCGTACCATCGGTCCCTTTAGTCATCGCCTGTTTGTTGCCTGCTCCTAAACTCAATGTTGTAATAGTTGTGGAAGAAATATTTACTGGCGAGCTACCCATCAACAACGCGTCATTATCTGCGGTATCTAAACGATTATAATTAATATTTTCAGCACCAGTTCCGATCGCTAGCGTTGTTATATGGATATAATTGCCAGTGTCACCTGGCGTCCATCGGTCATACCACACTACCGGACTCGTACAATTGGGATCATCATCAAACTGTGTTTGACTCCCCCACGAAGCTCCACCATTAGTAGTTTTTTTATAAAAGCACCGACCATTTGATTCAACATAAAATTTATACCCCGTCTGGTCATCTATAAATACAGTATTGGCACCAGCTTGAATATGTTCAGCTTGGGCGCCACTAGCCAAGTCATCGATTTGTGCTTCGGCCGCCTCAATTTTGTTATAGCTCAGTGGACCATACAATAAGAGCGGTACAACATCTGAAAATAGTAGCAAACAAAGTAAAAAGCCTGTGATAAGCTTTTGACCACAGTTAAAAAGCCGGTTATGTTTAAACCATGTACTCATGCTTGAATTGTGGGTATATTCTACCGCGCTTCGTCTGAAGTTGTGCCTTGGAGAGGTGGGATAATTAAGTCTTCGATTATTTCAGCTGGGTCGATTGGTGTACTGCTCGCAATCGTTTCTGTGGTAGTAGAAAAATCAATTTTCTCAATAATTAATTCAGTCGGTGGCTGCACTACTTGCGTCGAAGTAGCAACCACGGCCGCAACAGTAGTACTGGCCGTTGGTTCTGGTTCAGTTTCGATGTCAAAGTCACCCAAGTCAAGAGAATCTTCACGACCAGAACTACCTTTGTTGGCAATCAAGGCCCTAGTTTCTCCGGTCTGATCAACGGGCGGGAGTTCTTTTGGTAACTGCCCTGGGATCGCTGACAGTGGCTCAACTCGGCCAGTGTCTGGGTCGTAACCTCTCGTTACCACATCGCCATTGTCGTACTCCGCATCGTATACCAAAATGAACCGTGGGTTACTGACAGCTCCCCCATCAGCATCATCAATCACTTCGGTCTGCTCAGTGGCCAAATCATATAGTAGGACTTGTTTTTGTCCTGCAGCCCCGACCGCATTCCAAATGACGTAACCGTCGTTGATCATCGGACCAATATCAGGCACATTGTTGTTGGTGATCATTTCTTTTAACTCCCCGTCATAGAGCGCAATCTCCCAATCTTGTCCATCCCAGGTTTGCCAAGCAATATAATCCCCGTACACACTCGGTTCCATGTTATTAAAACGACCGTCAGTTAATTGAGTTTCTTCTTGCGTGGCGTAATTGTATTGAATAATTTGATACCGATCGTTCACCAGTCGGTGCCATACCATAGTATTTGACTGACTATCAAACTGCGGGGCCGAATCGTCTAACTGATTATCAGTGATTTTTTGGGTTTCACCATTGATGGTGAGATAGATTTCTAAATCACCGTCAGCGTCTGGTGCGGCAAATAGATCGTCTTCGATTACTGTTTCGACTGTCTTACTTGTGTCTTTACTACAATAAAATGTACCGTCTCCGACTTCAAAACATTGATTAGCATTAAACTCAAACTCACCCACATATGAGTCAACCACAACTGGCGGTTGTATTACCGTAGTAGTAGCTATTGTGTCTTCGATGTCTGGAAGTTCATTTAGTACGGTAGTAGTTGCATTGTCAGTTGCATCAGAGCTGACAACTTCTACCACCTCATCTACATTCTGGGTTTCACCCTCATCAGTTACTGAGGTAGTTTCAACAGTTGTGGTTGCTGCAGTACTAGTTGCAGTCGTTGACTCCACTTCTGAGTTAGCTGTTTCACCACCACCCACAGTACTATCGCCAGTATTGGTTGTTGTTGTACTCAGGGCTGTGGTAGCGCTGGTGCTAGCTGCATCAATTGCTACAGTAGAAATTGATTCGCCACTGTCAGACTCCGTTGATTCAGTACTACTATCTCCTTCTACAGTCGTAACGACAGTACCGGTAGCCTTCGGTTGTGTATCTTCGCTATTGTCAGCTGGATACTCGGACTCCTCAACTGAATCAGCTGCATTAGGTTCAGGCACTACATCAGTGATAGCAGTGTTTTGGTTTGGTGTATCAATTGTTTCTGTAGAAGTGTCATCCTCAACGACTTCTATTTCATCGTCTACCTCTATTTCATCTACTATCTCTTCCTCTACCGCTTCAGGTGCCTGCGTGGATACTACATCAGGCTCATTTGCAACAGCAGGTGCTTCTTCGGCTGGTTCCTCTTCACCCACTTCAGCAGCGACCGCTTGTTCAATTGGTTGCACTAAAAAAACGACAATCAATAAGAAAACTGCGTACCATACGAAACGGCTGCGATAGACAATCTGATAGAGCATAACGCTCTGTATGCTGGTTTTGGGAGTATTAAAGCTTTGCGTCATGGTTTTGGTGCAGCCAAATCACGACAATTTCTTACATCGTTCCCATCAATACTATAATAGCAGGTGCCGAACAAGGGCACTGCCGGCTGTCAACACCACGAATCCTATGATTAATCGTAGGATATGTGGTATTAACAGCAAAATAACACAATTAATTTCGAAATTAATTGTGTTATTTCTGCAGTCGGCAGTTTTCGACATAAGTTCGCCATAGTCACCCCAAGAGTACTTCCATTTTTATAGTCGCTTCACTCTTTAAAAATGGGGTGCGAACGCTTCTTTGTTCACTTCGTCGAAAACTGCACCGCTGGCACCTCTATTTCTATAATCGCTTTGCTCTTTATTTCTAGTAACAGTTTTACTACCACAAGCATTCGACCCGTTCCTCGCTGGCATTAAGAATAGCCAGCTAACGGAACCAAATTCACACATAGTCGTTTCACTCCTTTGTTCATTTGAAGAATGAGTCGGCGAGGATGATACCGAAATCTCTAAATGTCATCCGACCATCACCGTTAAAGTCAAACACTCGATCCCCAGTTGCCCACGCAGCCATAAAGGCACTTATATCAGCCAAGGTGACTTGCCCATCACCATCAACGTCGGTCACAACCACGAGTTCGGCAGTAACCCTGAGCGTATCACTTGGAACATCAGCCAAATCAGCTGCTGTCTGTCCTTCACCAACAATATAGAGATTAAGTTGTCCATCATCTGTAATATCAGTTTCAGCAAAATCGCCACTTCCGTCACCCTTCAAAAATTGAATTCCAGCCGTTGAAAATGCTGCTACTCCAGTATTGATAGCGCGCATGTTGATTTGAGCAATCAAATGTTCGCCGATAAAGCCACGACGAAAGGTCCCGCCTCGCATAATTATTTCGCCATCAGCAACATAGGGTTCTTGAGTCCAGAGTGTAATCACTGATTCACCAGTATCAATCCCAGTTACTTCAATTCGATCATCTGGGTACGCGAGAGCTATATCAACGGCGTTCACTGCTTCTTTAGCATAAGCATATACACTGACCACAAAGCGTTCCCCTGCCATCACTTGACTGCGGCTCGATTCAATACGGACATAAGACACGTCTTGCGAGGTAATTACCGCAGCTCCTAAGACCGCAGCCGTAGCAAAAATCAATGGATAGGCATACCGCACTGTCCGACTGCGATTTGGTTTGCAGGTGGTACAGAGTTGATACGCTAGCCACTGGATAAATCTCATACATCAAATAAGGCTTCTCGTTGTTGTTTGATTTGAATACCTTGGACGGCAATTGTGTCTTGTACTTCACTGACTTCTGCTAGCAAGGCATTGATCTCATCTGAACCTCGCACGGAACCAGACACCCGAGCGTCAATAATTTGACCCTGCAGTCGGACCAGTGAAGTATAGGCCATACTCTGCTTTGACTCGGCAGCAGCCAGTGACTGCCATTTATCCAGCTGATATCGCTCAAGTGCTTCACCGGTCAAATCTCCCCATAGGGTTACCGTGTCAATATACACTTGTACTTCACGATTTAATTGCAGTGCCAAAACAGATTTTTCAGTTGAAAAATAATGACCACATTGACTAAATAAATTTTGCAACTCAACGAGATCAGCTCCAGCCAAATTATCCAACTGCCCTAATAAACTATCGAAGCGATTACGTCTATCCCCGCGGCAATCACTTACGACACCGCGAACTGCTTGGTTAGGAACACCACGATCCACTTCGTTGGCGAGAGTTATAAGTGTTTGTTCAGCTTCGATGACTCGATCATATACGGTAGCGGTTCTCGTATCTAATTCCTTTTGGAGGTAAGTATAGGTAGCAAATGCACTAACCCCAATCCCGATAAGGACAAAAATAATGGTGGTAAGTGGTGAATTTGAAGACATACGGAATTTATTTATTATTGACTAAGGCTGACACATCAGCGATTTCTTTCTCTACTCGCTTTTCAGATTCTGAAAGCGCATTTGCAACCTGATCTATCAATGCCGTCTCCGCAGCAGTAAGACGCTTGGTTTTGCGTGAGTCTTGTAAGGTACTTGATTGTTCTGACAACACAGTTTGTAGGTGGACAAATTCTTGTCTCAGTATATCAAGGGCTTCTTTTGATTCCGCGCGAACCCGGCCACGCAATCGTCTGATTCGATATATCACGTACCAGACTCCTACTAACAAAAGTACAACCAATGCAATGAGTGGAATAACAACTGATAATACGCTGACGATAAAAGTTCCGATAGTTAAGTACCCCGGTTGCTGGACGGCAATTTTAATTGGTAGTGATGGTTCACTAGTCGCCCCATACTCATCGACTGCCACAGCGGTTAATTCATAGACTCCGAGCCCGAACGCTGCATCAGGAATAAACGTAAAGGTGCCTGATTCGTCACTCTGTACTTGGTAAGTGTTTGGTTCGCTTCTGTCCTGCTTAGCAACCGTGACGGTTACCTCGGCATTCTGGCGTGTCACACCAGTTATTACTGGGATTACTCCAGCGTTTAGTTGGGTTGGGTAATTTGTAAATTCTGGTCGATCGAATGCTAAGATTGTAAACGAAAATGTACCAACAATACTATTACCCGCCGCATCAAACGCTTCAATAATTACCGCATGATACCCGGGTGATAAGGTGGGTAAGACAATAGCGCCGGCCGCAGCATCGTCTATATATTCGTATGGTTCACCACTATCAATTTGTACTGTATAGCGATTAACCGGAGATGTATCATCAACTACCTCCAACTGGAGAGTCTGGATAGGATTTGAAAGGTCCGCCCCATCTGGTAGTGAAATGGTAAAGTCAGATGGATTTTTAGTATCGACTCCTAATCGATAATGTCTGACCGCTCCCCAACCGTCAGCGTTTTGGAATTGTAGATGAAAGTACGACTCACCTTCTGGCAACTCATCAAGAGCAATCTCTGTGATTGGTGTGCTGTAAAGCTTGGTAGGAATCGTGTTTGGGCTATTATCCAACAAAGTCCGTATGGCTGTTACACCAGTTGGCACTGTCCAGCTAAGCTTTGCTGTGTTAGCTGGGTACCACGCAGTTGGGTCAGGGTGAGTAGAAGATTCAATTCGTGGGGCATTTGGGGTATTGGCTGGTGGGACGTACTGAATGATTTCTGGCTCTGGCTCAGCAGCTCGGGCCGCAATGGTGTACGTGCCACCATTCATGTCAGTCAACACATTTGTACCAAGACCATCAGCCGCCAGCACTGAACCACTGCCAAAGGTTACCCGTGGAGCACCAGCGTTGGTAGCCCGAAACGTAATGTTCATGATCACCCCTGCGCTCCCAGTATACCCACTTGGAGAACCCCCGCCAAAGGTGATGGTTCCGTCGGTATTTGAAAAAGTTGGTTCAACTGTCCAAAGGTTAAAAATAGACCCACGAGAAACTCCAACCACTGATAGTTCTCCTGGCTTAAATCGTATTGTACCTTCAGCCGCGTTAATTGGCTTACCAGCCGTGTTTAAAACCACACTAGCCGTAAATGTCCCGCCAGTGGTATACACCCCAGAGGAAGGCGTGAGCGACATTGTGGCCGCTAAGGTTACCAGTGGTGCAAAGAACAGAAACCCTAACCCTACCAACACCGGTAGACTGTGTCCAAATAGTGTTAGTAGATTTGGTTGATTACGTATCATAGTCACTAGTGTCTTTAGCTACCGACTCTACTTCTTGGACAGAAAGTTTCTTATAACGTCGATAGACAAAGAATAAAACGCCAAGCAAAATAATAGTACCAAAGCCAAACGACACAAAGCGGAAGATTTGGTAGATTCGTTGAGCATCAGTAATGGTCCGTAATGATTCATCAGGGACGAGCGTAGCGACATATTGGTTACCTGCCTTATCAACCGCCTTAACTCTAATAATGCTATTGAGAGTTTGGTCGTCTAGGATATATGGACTCCGTGTATCAATCCATGGCGCATCGCTCGCTCCCCAATTAAAGACCTTGAGATCTATCATCGGCTCTTCAATTACTTCGTAGTGGTCGATACCTGACTGTTTATCAGTCGTATTAAAGGCAATGAAGTAACGTCCACCAAAGGCCAACTCGTCGCGATCCAAAGTGATACTAAATTCTTCTGGCGGGAACGTGTCGGCACGCACTGCTGTACGCCACGGATCAGAAACACCATTACCCACTTCTTGATTAACTGTTATGGTGGCTGGTAAGGTGCGTAGTTCAGCTACTGTACCGAGTCCATCGTTTAGGTAGGCTTTAGTTTGCCCGGTGAAAGCAATTTGACTAGCCCCGTCTGGCGACGCGCCAACTGTGAACCCGGGCGCTCGAAAAATGAGCGTCATCAAAATATTAGTGAGTCTTGGATCGCCGACAATCCGACCACAATACCCATTAGGAATCCCCCCTGCAAACGTTATTTCTCGTGCCTCAGTATTAATAGTTGGTGGCTCAATCCATAAGCTAAAAATTGATTCTCCTAAAGATACATCAACCGGCAATACGCCAGGGCCGTATGTTAAAACACCTTCAACCGAATTAACACACTCTCCTTCCAACTCATTAGTATCGAGTCGTACGACTACCTCAATTGAGTCACCCAAGTTTATGGTGCTGTTATTTGGTTCTAAATACAGCGTTGCTGCCCCTACTGATTGACCCAGTATCAATCCCAGAAAACCCACCAAAATAAAAGCTGCGCTGCGCATACCGCTAGTATACCAAGCCAGATGATTACACATTGTCGTTATACACCCCTACCTATAAAAGCAAAAACCCGTCTCGTGGTGGGAGATAGGGTTTTTGCGCTCCTAAGCTTAAGCTCAATCTCGGCTAAAAGATTGGTGTTGCAACATATGTCAATGTCGCTGTGTAATCGTTGGCGGCCTCTTGTAGAGATGAAATCTCTATTCGATAACCTACTTCAGTTAGTCCTGTGTCACCGGTACCATTAGCTGGCCCTGTATGACTCATCACCACTACTGGTGATGTACTGGCAGCAACGAACTCTTGTGGTCCAAATTCGTTGGTTCTAGTAGTCGTAGCATCTTCAGATGTCAGACCCCAGTGACCATACGTGTCATCGTCGCCAATTGATGGTGAGAGTACTCCCCATGCAGTTGGATCTGTGACAAATGTACCATTTGAGAAAGCGTCGATGTCAGCTCCAGTGGCTGATAGTAACTGCTGATCAACCTGAACGGTAACTACGTAGCCATTAGTGGCGTTAGTGGAAACTTCTAGTTGTTGACCGGCAGTACTTGCAGTGTTGGCCTGTAGTTCACCAAATGGAATAGCAATTGCCGTAGACGATCCTGTAGTTGTATATCCATTGATGTCTACTCCTGGAGCTCGACCGCGAACGGTAAAGTCAAAAGAAGTATCAACAGATGCCGATACAGTAACGCTCGGGATAATTGCAATGACAGTTTCTCCAGTATCTGGAGTAACTCCAGTAGTGTTCACATTGATCTTGTATGAACCAGGAGTTCCTGGGTTCGTGATCTGTGCATCACCACCAGTTGCATTTAATCCCACCTGGATAGTGACAGTGGCGCCGGCGCCGATAACGGCGTTAGCGCCTCCACTGGTAAACACAATTGTGTTCGACGTAGTGGCCACTCCCCACTGTGAGGCGGTTTCACTTCCGTCGTCTACCAGCGTAGCTTCTCCAGAAGTGGTAGCGAGGTCAATATCATTAGTACCGATGGCGCCCAGATCAGTAAATCCAGCATCAAAGGTAATCGTGAGAGATTCACCTGACGCTACCCCAGAGGTAGCTACGAAACTAATAGTGTGATCAGACAAAGCACCAGGTGCTGAATCTGAGAGTGTGTCGGAAAACGACGTGACATTGGCTGCTTCCGCAAAACGGAAGGTTGGTAGTCCAAGCGACCATAAAATGGTTGCTAGAACTAACACGAAAGCTGTAGCTTGGAGCATTTGGAACGTGTTGTACGTTCTGCTCATATGCTCTTACGTTGTTAGCCTACACCCTTTACTCATACATCTAACGGTAGGAGTAAAGACGGACAAAGTCCATACGACGGGATGGTCTCCACCCCGCCCCGTCATAATTGCGATGTAAGCATACTCGTCACTTAACACTCGGCTGAAAGTGCCCAAAAGCAAGCTTTTGCAGAGAATACCTCCCCCTCAGTGACCAGTACAACTACAGTATAGCTTGCGCCTCTAGTGTGAGTCTGGGTTTATGCACAAATTTTTCTGTTTTGTGTATAAACATATGCAAAATTATACAAGACACTATAAAACTTGGTACTAGATGTTCCTCGCTGGCATTATGAAT
>CAYGTP010000001.1:31470-90703 GCA_964352875.1 uncultured Candidatus Saccharibacteria bacterium | reverse complement strand
TAGTATTATTAACTGACTTTAGAAAAGGTGTGCCAATTTTGGGGTACCTTCCAGTCTTTACCAACCCTATCGGCTACTAAAGTTAATTTTTCTAAGTGACCTGGGGTGCCTGTTTTAAAAAGCTTATAGAAATTGTCATTTAGAGCATCTGCAAATGTTTTACCTAATCCTCTACCCTGATTTCCTACACATGAATAGCCAAACCAGTTTTGTTTTACTTCTGGGAAGCGATAGTAAAGGTCTAGGTCCGCTTTATTTAGAGTTCCTCCCCTCTTTCTAACAGAGTGGTCTCTTAAGAAAGACAGATACCTAATGATCTCATCATGTAAAGCCTCATAATCTTTATTATCACTGTAGAACAGGTGAAAAGGGTCGATGAAAAGAGGTACGTCCGAAATGAGAGAGATGTTAAAAAAATTAGCTGTTTTGAGATCAGCTTTTTTAACATTGAAATATGCAGAGAATGACACTCTGGAGTCCTTTTTGCTCATGTTTACATTTTACTCTCATGTTACATTACTGCAATAACGTCTCACATATTTGATATACTGCACCTATGCAAGAACGAGTAAAAGTTTGGCTAACATGCCCTGAAAACGACTCCGAAAGGGTCAGAATGGCTATAGGTGACGCAGGAATAGGAAAAATAGGCAACTATAGCCATTGTAGCTTTGTGACTCGAGGAAAAGGCTATTTTATGCCAAATGCTGAAGCTAATCCGCATATTGGAGAAGCTGGTAAGCTAGAAGAAGTAGCTGAGGTAGTAATTGAATTTGTGTGCACAAAGGACCAACTCCCCCTGCTCAAACAAGTCCTCAAGGATAACCATCCATACGAAGAAGTAGCTTTAGATGTATTTCCATTATTAGATTTTGAATAAATTATGCAAATCATTGTTGGATCAAATAACCCAGTTAAATTAGAAACTACAAAAGAGGCGTTTGCGTTAGCTTTTCCTGGTGAAGAATTAGAATTTATCACCTTCTCAGCCTCATCAGGTGTTCCTGACCAACCAATGGGTCAAGAGGAAACAAAACAAGGAGCTGCAAACCGGGCAGAGGCTTGCAAGGTGGAATATCCGAAAGCAGATTTTTACGTAGGATTAGAGGGAGGACTAGAAAAGATTGAAGGTGAGTATTGGGCATTCGCATGGATGAGTATCTTAGGAAAGAACGGTAAAGCTGGTTTTGGACGCACAGGTTCATTTTTATTACCTGATAGAGTAAGCGAGCTAATTGATAAGGGAGAAGAGCTCGGTATTGCCACTGACATCGCTTTCGATGAGACGAATTCCAAACACAAGGGCGGCACAATTGGAGTTCTAACTAATGAGGCTATAACTCGTAAAGATTTTTATAGAGATGCAATAGTATTTGCTCTAATACCATTTATTAAACCTGATTTATATAAATAATTTTATGCACAACCAAGAAATAGTTGATAAGACTGTCGAATTTGTTAAGCAAACACTTTCTGAAGCAGAAGGTGGGCATGACTGGTGGCACATTTACAGAGTATGGAAAAATGCTCAGCACATAGCTGAAAAAGAAGCTGGAGTGAATACTCTAATTGTTGAGTTGGGTGCATTACTCCATGACATTGCTGACTCAAAATTTCATAATGGTGATGAGGAGATTGGTCCCAAAACTGCTCGAGATTATCTCACTTCACTGGAACTACCGGAGGACGTTATTGAGCATGTAGAAAACATCGTTCGACACATTTCTTTTAAAGGTTCTATCGAAGGTCAGCAATGGATGTCTCCTGAGCTGGCTGTGGTTCAAGATGCAGATCGACTAGATGCTGTGGGAGCAATTGGTATTGCTCGTACTTTTAACTATGGAGGACATAAAGGTAGAGCACTATACGATCCAAACATAAAACCAAATCTTGCAATGTCTAAAGAGGAGTATAAAAACAGTACAGCTCCAACGCTCAACCACTTCTACGAAAAACTATTACTCCTTAAGGATTTAATGAATACTGAGACTGGCAAAGAGATGGCAGAAGGTCGCCACAAGTTCATGGAACAATACCTAGAGCAATTTGACGCAGAATGGGAAGGTAAACGATAATAATATATTCATGAAAATACTAAACGAAATTAGTGAAAAGACTTTAGGTTTAGGTGAAGCTGAGCAACTAGGCTCAAACTACACTCTTCGGAAAAGTGCCCGAGCTATTCTGCTGGATAATGAAGGCAACATGGCTACTCAATATCTATCTACCTATACTTATCACAAACTACCTGGAGGAGGTATCGATCCCGGCGAGACTGCAGAAGAGGCTTTAAAAAGAGAGGTGCTTGAAGAAGTTGGATGCGACTGTGAACTTATTAAACCGATTGGAGTCACAATTGAGTATAGAAATAAATACAACATGATCCATATCTCCTATGCATTTGTTGCTAAAGTGATTGGAGAAATTGGTCAACCAGCATTAGAGGAAGGAGAAATTGAAGAAGGTCAATCAACCTTATGGCTCCCACCTAGTGAAGTACTTGCAAAGATGGAAACTGATACTCCAGGTAAATTTGAGGGTCATTTCATTCTCGAACGAGAGAAAAGTTTTTTGAAAGAGTATTTATCTAGTTAATTACTTCTAGTGTTTAACTAACTAGGGGTGCACCTTATCTTTTTGAAATGCTTAAGCAGGAATGGCTGAATTCATAGATAAATTAGCATTCTGTGGGTCATTAAAATACTGGTACCACTGATAGATAAAGCTTTTTGTGGAGTTCAATAAATTTCTATCGAGGTCCACAAATGAAAAAGCTCCCTTCGGGGAGTGTTTTCATTTGTGGAGATGAGCAAGTGAACAATTTCACTTGCGTGCGGGAATTGAAAAGCGCAGCGATGCCGGAGGCGAGCGAGCTGGGGTCGAGAGTACTTACTAGAATTGGAGTGAAACGAACAATTATAGTTAGTAACTCGTGACCAATTCCCCATCTCCACATAACGCAGGCCGCAAAGACATATGTCTTTGCGGCCTTTGCGTTTGTGAGAGGATGGGGGGAATTGAAAGACGGAGGCGGTACACAAGACGACCAAAGGGAGTGCTTGTCGCCGAGTCGGGGTCGAGAACACTTTGTAGATTATGAGTATAGCGAAATAATCTACTTAGTGATTCGTGACCAATTCCCTATCTCCACTTGTCAAACATTAAGCACCCCTTGGGTGGTTTTTGTTTTTTGCTATACTCCAGATTATGAAAACTGACTACATGGTGATTGGACGCGTGCGAAATCATAAGAATGTCCTGCGTCTCGTACAGGGCATCGAGGCCAAAGGACTTACTTGCTACAACTTCCTTAGCAAACCAGCAACCCCTGACATTCCAGACATTCCTTGGGAAGAACAGATGAAAATACTAGAGTCACATCCAGATTTCTGGAATGATCCTGTTCATCAAGACCATTTTAAGACTGACATGGATGGTTTAAAAAATGCCGATACTATTGTCATGTTATTACCAGCTGGAAAGGCTGCACACATGGAAGCAGGTGTAGCATATGGTCTTGGTAAAAAGATGGTAATAATTGGAGAGGTAGAAAACCCTGAAACATTATATTTGATGTTCTCAGAACACTACCCAGACATTGAATCTTTTTTGAATTCGATTTAATCCCACAAATCAACAACCTTCAGAAAACTCGCACACTCCATCTCAATTAAAGAGGTTCTAACTTGGTACAAAGTCTTCCACCAAATCTGAAGCAAGACGAGCCCTAATTATAGGGCTCGTCTTGCTGTATTTTGGAGAGATGTTTGGAAATTGGAACCTCCTACATTTAAATAAGAAAGAGCCGCGCGAACGCGACTCTTCAATTTCTTCGACAAGGCTTGTCAGCGACCGTAGCGGTGGTGGACTTGTCTGCAAACCTGCCCATACAAGTTCATAGCACGGATAATGGTGAGATACTTTTCTTGAACCAACTCTTCTCCTTCACCATCCACGCCGACGCTTTTCTCAAATTCACGTCGGGCAGATTCCAGAGTAGCATCCAAGGCTTCTCGCATGAAGTTAGTAGCGAGCCAGAAGAAACGCACCATATCGCCACCATCGACGCTTTGATACAGATCATCAACATTCTCGATCTGCCTGAGCGAAACCTCCTTAAGCTGTCTATATCCATGATGCTCGTAATGGGGTCTGGACGAGTGCTCGTCTATCGTTTCCCAATAGCCCTCAAGCGCGTGGAAACATCCATCGCGGTCGACAAGTATGATGCGCTCCAGCACACCCTGCTCGGTTACCTTTTCGCAAGTGCTCAAAGGTTCCATAGGCTTGTCTTCACTAGAAAGAACGAAGCGTTTGCCCGGAAACTTTCGCTTCAAAGGCAAGAGGATTGGACACAGGATCAGTTTTTGCTTACCGTCCTTGAGTGGCTCTAGAGCATCTCTGCCCAGCTCCTGCAAGTGAAGTGTTGAAAGCTTGAAAATTTCCTCCGTGTTATACATGCGATGCATTTGCATCATGGGAAGTTGGGCAACCAGTTCCCACACGACACGCAGGATGTCGAATGAACCCATCGCATGCACCAAGCATTTTCTATACTCAGTGAGATGGTCGATTTGGTCTGTTGTGACCAGCCTTTCGATATTTAAAAGATCAATCTGTCCAGTCGTTGTCGCAGCCTCAGCCATGACATTCTCCTTTTCTAGTTCAAGGTTAGGAGCCTCGACTCCTACTTTGCATAGTACGGTTTATTACTCTGAAAGTCTACAAGTTTGTTGAAGAGGAAGACAAGTGAAATAGTATGACTGAAGTTGGCACGTTCGCTCGTATTCATGAACCTGAAGGAAACCTGATTAAGTTGTGGCGACTAGCTTCGTAACTAAAAGTGAGACTACCACAAATCAACCACCTTCAAAAAATTGGGACACTCCATTTCAATAATAGAGGTTTTACCAGGCGTCCAGCGATTTGTCCAAGGACAGAACAAATCGGGACATAAATTCAACATAATCGCTACGCTCGTTGTTTCATTCAATTTCCGAAATTATAGTCGAGCAGGCTCTCCTTAATTTCTAGGTCCACCACCAGAGTATTTCCGAAATTATAGTCGAGCAGGCTCTCCTTAATTTCTAGGTCAGCTTGGTACAAAGTCTCCCACCAAATCCGAAGCAAAACGAGCCTTATTTTATAAGGCTCGTTTTGTTGTATTTTGGAGAGATGTTTGGAAATTAGAACCTCTATATTAATTTATAAAATTAAAGGCCTGGCGAACATGCCGCCAGGCCCTGAGTCTTGATATTTCTTCCCGAAAGAACAGCTTAGACTTGGTACCACCCAAACCGCTTTTCACCAGCATGGAGTGGCTGCGCCTTGTGGTCGCCAAACGGCAGCATTTCAGCAACCGTGTAGTTACCTTTCCGCATTTCAATGCGTTTCTTTGGCACCTCGACGCCATAGAAGCGCGCTGCGTTGACGCAAGCGAACCGACCGAAGAGGTCTAGCGCTTGTGCTTCTTCGAATACGTCGAGGTAGTAGCCGACCCGGTAGGGGCCATAGCAGCCACCACAAGCACAGTTTTTGGTATGCTTGGCAGTTATAGGATGCCACGCATCGTCAGAACCGAGCGCGAAGCGATCAGGTGCTGCCCGAAAAACTTCCCAGAGTTTGGGTCGCTCACGTTCGTGTTGCACCATCGGCTTCATCACCATGTCGGTGCGAACACCGGTGTCCATCACGTCAGTACGGGTGTAGCCGAGGTGAAGAATGGTGAAAGTGCCTTGAGTTGGTCCCTTCCGTTCTGCCACGGTTTGTGCGCCAATCCCAGTCGAAAGATGCTCGTAGGAAATGCGAAGTTCCGGGAAAGCATCATCAAGGACAGGAGCAACTTCGGTGTAGAAATACGGTTCACGATCCCATTCGTCAAGGATCTCGCCGTTGAGTTGCGTCCGCATCTGGCCATGAACCAGAAGCGGCACACCATACTTCTCCATCCACTCGAGCTGCTTTGCCGCTTCAAACGGGGTCCGCAGCCCATGCTCAGCACCGGTAGTGCCGTGCGCCGGATAGGACTTGATACCGGCGACCCGTGGATCGTTGGCGATGCGCTTGATGTCATCTTCGGTCAGGTCAGTATTGAGATAGACCGTAACCAGAATGCGCATCATGTCTGGCTTCACGCCACTGGCGCGCGTTGCACGCTCCCAGTAGTCGATGGCCATTCGCCAGGTCATGAGCGCATCCCTACCAGCCAGGTTCGGCATGAGCAGAACCATGCCAAATTGACGCACCGAATGGTCAAGGATGTCGGTCATTCCATTCCCGAGAACCGCATTGTTGTCGCGACCGTGGGAGTGGATGTCGACAAGACCCTTGTTGAAAACGATTGCTTGACCCGATTCATGATTGAAAAGGGCAAGCTCCCGAAATTCAGAATCTTTTTGAAGTAGTACTTGCATTTAGTGCCTCCTTTCAGGCGTCGTTGGTGAGGTATTCGACGAGACGCGAAGAACGCTCACCGATGAGTAGATGTTGGTGGAATCGCCGTGGATCACCAGCCCAGTGGGCTAGCGACGTGATCTGCACCGCTTGGGCGCCAGCTTCGAGGAGATCGACGACATCGTCGCCAGTGGTGACACCACCAACGCCGATAATATCGATCTGCTCGTCGAGATGCGTGCGAAACTGCTTGACTTGTCCGAGCGCGATTGGCTTCATCACCGGTCCTGAGAGACCAGCCATACCGCTATTGGGGTCGATCAATCCTTCCCCTGCAAAGGCGTTCGGAAACGTATTGCAAGTCACCACAGCCAACGGTTGAGGACCGACGCAGTGATTGAGTATTTCAGCCATCCGCTGCAGGTCTTGGGGGTTGCTGTACGGAGACAGTTTGACCCAGATGGGTTTTTGCAACTCCAGACGTCCGATCCCAAGCATGATCTGCCAGACTGTATCAGGATCGAAGGAAACGATAGTATTATGCTCGCCTTGGGTATTGGGACACCCAAAGTTGAGCTCAATCGCAGTCACATTCGAAACAACGCCAAATGTCCTGACACCGAGCACGTAGTCGTCGACCGAGAAGCCAGCGACGCTCACGATGAGCGGTTGCTCAGTTTTCTGCGACTGAAGGAAACTGGTAGCAGCCGCGGCAAAACCCGCATTGGGCATACCGTAGCTGTTGAGTCCGTAACCGATGCGAAGCATTTCTTCGAGGGAGTCCGGCCAGACGACCTTGCCTGGATTTCCATCGCGCTGCTGCGGTGTGTATGAACCAGATACGACCGGAGCGACCTTAAGCCACTCCTCAGTGGTGGCTGGTGTCTTGCAGACACCGGCACCGATCATATACGGACCGTGTGGGAGCTTTACTCCTCCTGCGTTCCATTGGGGCATAGCATGTACCTCTCTGTGTTGTAAATGAGCATTTCAGCCACAAAATGTGGTCAAAAAGAACTATACTGATTTATTTAGCAAAGTAAACGCTGGTGTCATATTTTACTTGGTATTAAATCACCACAAGTCCACCACCTTCAAAAAATTAGAGTATTCCATTTCAATCAAAGAGGTCCTGACCGAGAGTAAACTGCCCCCAACATGGAAACATAAGTCGCTATATGGCAGTTTACTCAATCCTAGGTAAGCTTCTTTATTTTGGTATACTAAGCAACTATGTCAGATCGCCATTTAACTCGAACCGCAGTTTTTGTCATTTTAGAACAAGACAACAAAGTCTTTTTTCTACGAAGAGCAAATACAGGCTGGGCTGATGGATTACTTACAATACCCGCAGGGCACGTAGACCAAGGCGATCAAGTTCGTGAATCAGCAATTAAAGAGGTGAAGGAGGAAGCTGGTGTTGATGTAAAAACTGAAGATTTAGAATTTGTGCACGTTGACTACCTACGTGACGAATATACTAATTTCTACTTTAAAGCTAAAAAGTGGACCGGCGAACCAACACTAGGTGAACCTGACCTTGCAAGCGAAGCAATATGGATTGATAAAGACGCCATACCAAAAGATGTGACTCCACAACTACAACGATTATTCAAACAAATGAGAGAAGGTTCGTACTTCTCTGAAATTGAACGTGAAGTTTAAAACTAATTAATTATGGAATTACCAACTAAAGATATTATTGATGCTGTCAAAAAGACACGAGACTTAACACTGCCGCATTTTGGAAACATTGAAGTAAAGGAATACAAAAGTGCGTCTTCCACTGACGCAGTAACAGAAATTGACCAACGGGTTGAACAACAACTGAAGGAAGATTTGGCAACACTATTACCTGATGTGCCATTCGTTGGTGAAGAATTTGGTGGTGACCGTGACGGTGAAACCTTCTGGCTCAGTGACCCTATTGATGGAACAGGGCACTTCATTCGTGGGATACCGTTTTGCACCACTATGCTTGCTTTAATACACAAAGGAGAGGTTATATTTGCTCTTATTTACGACTTCGTAAACGATGATATGTACCACGCTGAGCTAGGTAAAGGAGCATATAAGAACGAGGAGAAAATATCAGTTAGTAATAGAAATCTAGAGCAAGCGTATCTACACTGCGAAATCAACTCAAAGAAAGAAGAAAACAAAGAAGTGCTGGCGGCAATTCGTTCTAGAGCAAATCTTTGTCAAACTCTAAGCTCAGGATTTGAGTTTGTTCTAGTTGCAAGCGGTAAGACAGAAGGCCGAATTGTCTATGATGGATTTGGTAAAGACTATGATTATGCCGCTGGCGCACTCCTGGTAAAAGAAGCGGGCGGTATAGTCCGCAACTTCAAAAGTGAGTCATATGATTATACAAACCTCAGTTTCATAGCTTCTAATCAAAACGTTTACGACGAACTTATTAGTTCTGATAAAAGTATTGAGAAGTTAATGGTTTAAAACCAAAGAGCTGCGGTGGAGTCCACTTTCACTCACCACAAATCAACCACCTTTAAAAATTCACACACTCGTTTCAACAAACTAGTCCTGCCCCAAGCTTCTTGCTTCAGAAAATAAATACCACAATTAATTTCGAAATTAATTGTGGTATTTATTTCGTCTGTGCACGTAGTAGCTAATCTGATACCTCGATATCCGGCAGTGAGCCTTCTACCCAGTCACCTTCAGGCAACTCCAGCGGGGTGTCTGTCGGAGGAGCCCCTGGTGCACCTTCCTCAATCGGTCGAAAGTCGGCTTCGAATTCTGCCCAATCATTGGCAGTATTAACATGTACTTGGTACTGACCATTGCTATACCCTTCTGGGTCGAGTTCTTGCATCACTTTTTCGACTTGCAAGATGGAACTCGTCCCAGCCAATACCACCGCCACAATCCAAACAACTGCCAGCGCAATACTCTTGGTTGCAGTAAATAAATTTCGCTTCGCAATCAAGCTTCCTCCAAGCATGACCAACAGTAAAAACGGAATACCAACCATGACAAACGACGAAGAAATTGCCACGATACCCAAGCTGCTACCAAGCATGATGTCTAACGCTGTTTGCGCGTCAGCCGGAATAAATGTCTTATCCGAAAGCAGGACGATACTATACGTCGAAACTAGTGCCGCCAAAGAAACCGCGCCGCCGATAAGAAACGCTACGCCAATAATATACCGAAAGACAGTACCAAGAGACCGCACCAGCGTCCCGAGTACGTCAAACAACTTAACGAACACTGGACGCATACCGCCCCAGGTATTGCGAGCGCTATTTTTTAAGGCGTCAGTATCAACCGCATCTAGTTTTTTTTTCACTCGCTCGGTTATCTGCTCGACGGTCACCGATTCACCGCGCATGGCATATTTCTCAGCGGTGGTCTTTGCAGCCGGAACTATTAACCAAAAGATTAGGTACACCAGCACACCCAACCCATTAAAGAAGACAGAAACAACAAAGATAAGGCGAACAATCACCGGATCAATGTTGAAGTAATTTGCAATACCCGCGGCCACACCAGCGACCACGGCGTCTTCCGAGTCCCGGTACAACCGTTTCTTTGAGTCAACACCCTCTTTGGTCGTGGTCGCTTCAGCCTGGGTCGCTCCCTCATCTGCACCTTCACCAAAATCAGTCGGGCTACCCATTTCAGCGATTACTGCGTCAACATCAACCACAGTTACAGCGTTTTTTTCTCCCCGTTTGCGGGCAATAAATTTCTCAGCAATTGCACTTTCAATATCACTAATGATTTCATTGGCGTCATCGCTCAGACTAAGGTTGTTTTTTATTCCTTCTAGATACAGCGCCAATGCGTCATACGCGTCTTGCTCAATTGCAAAGACGATACTACCGAGGGTGATATTAATTACTTTTTTCATAGTGTTTGATTAAGGTGTTTACTGAGGTGTCGAGCGACTTCCACGAGGCTTCTAATTGTTGCAAGACGGTTTTGCCGTCTTTGGTGATGGCGTACATCTTGCGGGGCGGACCGCTTTTGCTTTCCTGCCATTCATACTCCACCAAACCCATACGCTTCAGACGTGAGAGGAGCGGGTACAATGTCCCCTCCACCACGAGCAGGTTGGCGTTTTTAAGCTGTTTTAAAATGTCCGGTGCGTACGTCGCTTTTGCTCCCACAATTAAGAGGACTGGGAATTCAAGAAACCCTTTACGCATCTGCGACTTTGCGTTTTCTATATTGTATGCGGCTTTTTCATCACTCATGCCAATATCGTAGCATATAGTACTTTGCAATGCAAGGTACCTTTCTAGTCAAGTATGGTCCCGTATCTTGCTATACTAAAAACCTATGGACAAAATACTAGTAAAGAAATTTACGTTGTTGTGGGGACTGGGAATTATCGGCGTAGCAGCAGTGATGCCGTATGCACTCTCACTGCAAGCAGCAGCGCTAGCCGAGGCACTAATACCCCTGCCCGCTTTAATTCTTTTGTCGCTCACACAATCAAGCATACTGGTGGCAATCGTCGTGTTTTTTGGCATCAAACTGTCCACCAAGGTCGGTCTGCAGACACCACTAATTGACAGCTATATGACCGGCCGACCAGTACCCCAAGCCAAACACTTGTGCAAAGTAGCAATCCTGAGCGGCCTCCTGGTCGCTGCAGCGATTCTGGCTCTCGAATTTATCTTCACCTCCCTCATCCCAGTACTTGGCACACTTACCACGACACCCCTCTGGCAAGGACTCCTCGCTTCATTTTACGGAGGAATTACTGAGGAGCTCATCATGCGATATTTTCTCATGTCACTCGTGGCTTGGATGCTTTTCAAACTCTTTAAAACGAGCTCATCCTGGGTAATGTATTCAGCAATCCTCAGCACAGCCATTCTCTTTGGAATACTGCACCTTCCTGCTATGGAAGCCTTGGTAGATCTGACACCACTTATTATTGTGCGGACAGTACTTTTAAATAGTATTGGTGGAGTAGTATTTGGCTATCTATACTGGAAACATGGATTGGAATACGCTATGGTGTCTCACTTTACGGCAGATATTTTCATACAAACTCTTTCGAAGGTTATTTAGCATCTCTACAAATCAACCACCTTCAAAAATAAGATATTCTAATGCTTTATTTAGTGCCTCCGATAAGTAAAAGTAACTTCGATTGTGTTTCTTGTATTACCTTTGACTTTGCCCTCGCAATAAACGTTACATTCCTAGCTTTCCAATCTAGTGATCTAACATGATCGGCTAAAATGACTCCGGTTATCTTTTTGTCTTTTACTTGGACTTCAAATGGATATCCTTTCTGTACTGACGTGATTGGACACATCAATGCCAGACTTGTCTTTTGATTATAGTTTTTTGGTGACACGACGATAGCTGGCCGTACTTTTGCCTGCTCCCTGCCTTTCGCTGGATTCAAATCAATCCACACCAAATCACCTTTGTCAGGTATGTACGTTTTCGCTACCATATTTCATTACCACGAGCATCAGACCACTCTGACTCATTGTGAAGATTATCAGGACTGATTTCCGCCAACAAAGCGTCCAGTGAGGGTGCTTCATTCTCAGGCTCAAGCACAATTTGATTATTTTTTAAAATAACTGAAACACCTAAACCTTCTCGCAGAGACTTTTGTTCAGCAATACTCTTTGGCAAACGAACTCCTAGGCTATTGCCCCACTTTTGAATCTTTGTTTTCATAACAATAGTATATACTTTGTATATACTTTTGTGAAGTTTATTACTACTACAAATCAACCTACCGTAAGAAAATTTGTACACTGCTTTATTTAATTTTTTCCACCCTTGACCAGCAACCAAACGGCATGGCATTTATTTCTTGGTATCGGTATGTCATACTAGAAATTGATACATGGGCTACTTATTTTCTTATCGAGCGATACTAGTGACGGTGAGTATTCTCATTGGAACATTAGCTGCGTCAGTAATCACGAGCGATAGCTCCCCTACTGCGTCTCTCTATGTTGTACCTGAGTTACCATCCGTGGGAGTAGGAGAAACAATTACGTTTACCATTATGGCGGAAAGTAACGTGCCGGTGAACACCTTCGTTGGTGAGCTGGTGTTTGATACTGATTACTTTTTTGTTACCAACATTAGCTACAACACGTCTATTGCTAATCTCTGGGTTGAAGAACCGTGGTATAACCGAGATAAAAATACCATCTACTTTGCTGGTGGAACGACGCAAGCGGGAGGATTTTCTGGTGTTGGTGAACTAGTCCAGGTCACTATGCAAGCGAAAGCTGCCGGCGATGCTGCCCTCCAATTGCGCAATGTGCGGGTCTTGGCGCATGATGGTTTGGGGAGCGATGTGGAATTGACCAAACCACTAGACACGCTTATTTCTGTAGATACCACACCATTTGCCATACCACTGCAAGAAGCCCCGATGGAACGAGTGGTCATCGTAGCAGACGCGCCGCCGCTTGACGTCAACGGCGACGGGAAGCTCAGTTTTCAAGATACTGGCGTGCTGCTGTTTGCGCTGGGAAGCACCAACCCAAAGTATGATTTTAATGGTGACGGCAGCGTCACCTGGGCTGATA
The DNA here is from genome assembly GCA_964352875.1 of uncultured Candidatus Saccharibacteria bacterium. Classification (GTDB taxonomy): domain Bacteria; phylum Patescibacteriota; class Minisyncoccia; order Phycocordibacterales; family UBA918; genus OLB19. The sequence goes on along the minus strand of CAYGTP010000001.1, from coordinate 77,765 downwards.
TTCGTACCTGGCAGCAACTACGCAAAATGACTAACGAATAGGTAAGGTTCTGTTTTTCAACTACTAAGCAAACTCTTCTCTGAGTGGCATATAGCGCTTGGGGTTATCTGCATATTGCCGAAAGCGTTTGGCAATTTGAGTAATGGTCTGACCTTGGATAGTGACGTAATCGACGACGCCCAACTCATGAGCCCGACTGAGATTTGCTTCTTGGAAAAAGTTGGTCAGAATAATGATCGGAATATTAGCAGTCCGCTCATCTTGCTTCAGCAGTGTAATAGCATCAAAGCCGTCCCGTTCGGCTGGTTGTCCATGCTTCCCTATCATCAAATCCATCGAGATAAGGTCAGGTGCAAAGCCGGTCACAGAGCTCACAAAGTCTCCGTCGGCAGTATCGCTAATCATCACTACAAAACCAGCGTTCGTAAACGCATCACGATACACCGGATGATTATTTACATCGTCCTCAACAATCAGAATCTTTGGTTGCTTGTTTCGTGACATCCACATACTCTGTTTATCATACCGCCTGCAGGTTGATTGGGAAATAGCAAGATCAGACCATATGGTCTTTAGATAGCACCGAACTGCTGGCCTACTTTTGTAAAGACAGCTACTGCATGGTCAATGTCTTCTGGGGTGTGCGCTGCTGAAATCTGTACCCGAATGCGCGCAGAGCCTGGTGGTACTACCGGATAACTAAATCCAACTGCGTAGATACCTTCTGTAAATAGCGCGGCGGCCATGTCGGTGGTGCGTTGCTCGTCTCCTAACATTATTGGAGTAATTGGGTGTGGAGCATCGGACACTTGGAATCCAGCAGCTTTCATTTGCGTTCGAAATGAACTGGTGTTGGCCCATAGTCGCTCGAGTAATTCTGGATGAGTTTGCAGATAGTCAATAACAAAAATAGACAGGCCAGTAATCACCGTATCGAGGCTATTGGAAAACAGGTAGCTACGAGACTTTTGCCGCAAAAAATCAGCGGCTTTGGCTGACGTACCGATGGCCGCACCTCCAGCTCCTCCAAGGGCTTTACCAAACGTACAAGTAATAAAATCTATTTCACCCAGTACCCCTTCGGCTTCGGCGGTACCACGACCAGTTGCGCCCATAACCCCAGTGGCATGAGCATCGTCAACATAAATAAGTGCGTTATATTTCTTAGCCAACGCTACAATTTCTTTAAGTGGAGCAATGTGCCCATCCATCGAAAACACGCCGTCGGTCGCAATCAACCGATACCGCTTATCCTGGGTTGCTTGCAACTTTTCTTCGAGTGACGCCATGTCAAGGTGATCATAAATATGACGGTCTGCTTTGGTGAGTCGTACCCCGTCAATAATTGACGCATGGTTGAGACTGTCACTAATAATCGCATCATCCGCGGTAAAGAAAGTCTGCATCAGTCCAATATTCGCCATGTAGCAAGACGAGTACAAAACTGCATCTTCGGTACCAAGTACATTCGCGACTTTACGTTCTAGTTCTTTGTGAATCGATTGGGTCCCACAGATAAACCGGACCGAAGCGAGCCCATACCCCCACTCTTTCAATACCCGATCAGCCTCTTCTTCGAGCAACTTTGTTCCAGCCAAACCAAGATAATTGTTCGCGCAGAAATTCAGATACTCCTTGCCATTCACCGTAACCGTCCGACCTTGTGGTGACTCCATCACATGTTCGTGTTTGTACGTACCAGCAGCAGTTATAGCTGCCAAGTCGTCTGTCAGGTTTGTGTGAAAAGGTTGATACATAGTAGAAATTTAGGCTTGCATGTTAAACACGATCTTTGGATGCGCTGACATCGACGCTTCAAATGATTCCGGTGTAAACGTCGAAAACGGAATGATGGTATCTTTGCCACCTTTCAAAATTGTATTCCAAATAGCGTCTTGAATACCGTTATCTTTGTTGGAGAGAACGCGTTGGGATGTTTGCCAGGTTTTGAAAATTTCCCGACCAATCACACAATGCATGGTAAGCCCCCGCACGATTGTGCGGTTGAATTTTGGGATCGTGAGGTCGCCGTCTTTGATCCCAAAGAACACTACCTCTCCTCCACGGCGAGTCGCATCAATGGCATTATTAACTGAAGAAAATGGTCCCGCCATCTCAAGCGACACATCAACTCCTTTGCCATAAGTCAACTCCATAATCCGATCAATCACGGCCGGGTCAGAGTCATAATTATTGGCGCGTTCGCCTGGTTTGATTTGAATTGTTTCGTGGGCACCGAGTGCTTTGGCCATGGCAAGGTTGTCAGCGTTGGTATCGACCGCAATAACTTTGGCGGCGCCGAAGTTACGAGCTAAGAGAATCGTAAACATTCCAATCGCACCGGCACCAAAGACAGCGACTCGCTGGCCACGAAAATCAACTCGTGCTGCCGTGTGTACCGCGTTTCCAAACGGATCCATAATCGAAGCAATCTCTGGACGAATCCGAGTGAGGTCGATGGGCCAAATATTTTTGGCTGGGATCTTTACGTATTCAGCAAAAATACCGTCAATCGAAATGCCGAGAATCGTGTCGTTCATGCACACGTGCTGCTGCCCAATCCGACACTGGAAACATCGGCCACAGGTAACGTGTGAGTCGCCAGACACTACACTGCCGACCGCGACTTTGGCTGGGTTGTTGGGATCAGGATCGTTATAGAGCCGGTCGACCATTGATCCAACCGCGACAATCTCGCCGACAAACTCGTGTCCCATAATCCGTTGAGTTTTTCCTTCGCGCTCCAATGATTCGTGCACCAAATCTTTAAACGCCTGTCGACACCACAGCCCCCGGTCAGAACCACACACTCCAGCGTACTGCATTTTTATAATTACTGACATCGCGTCTTCGGGATTCTCGGTTTCATCTAACTGAGGCATTGGCACTTCACGTTGCACAAATCCTCGACTCGCTTCCCAACCATCAAGCTGACTATCGAAGGTTAAGGCTTTCACTGTTTTCATATCTGCCTAGTATACCGGAGAGTGAGAACTTGGCGCAAATACGTGAGAGAACATAATAATTACAAAAACCGAACTTATATTATCAACATCAATACTGGCACACAGTCCACATACCACGGTCTCATCACTCACTTATAACTGACTCTTCAGCCTCGTCGGATACAACCACCTCTACTACGGCCGGAGTGGTTTCCTCGACGTCAGGTTCAAGCAAAGCGTCTGCTTCAATTGTCTCTACTGTATCAGTAACTAAATTGTCCGTATCGATAGCTTCATCAGCACGCTCAACCGCTGGCTCGAAGGTATGCTCCTCGTTATCATCGTCAGAATTGTCTGGAATGGAAGCGGTAAATAACCCTGATGAAGTCGCTGACACCGTGGTAAACACTGGCTCGGCCACGGTTGTGTCTGACCCGCGTGATCGATTTGAACCGCCTGACTCTGGGCGCGCTGATCCTCGGCGGCCTTCCGAATCTCCGGTGTCGGCAATTTCTGGCTCCCGCACTGCTGTCTCATTGGTGTTAGCTTCCCTAATTTCGTGGTCACCATGCCCAGGTCGGTACTGATTGTCGGCTTCGCAATACAATACTCCGTGGTCGATGTTACCAGCATCAATCGTGATGGTGGTAGAGAAATTATCACTCGCCTCACACTGACCATACCAGCCAATCCGCCAATCAGTTTTTTCAAATCCGACTGGAACCAACTCCTCAATACTGTAGGTTCCCTCCGGCAACGGTGTAAAGCTATCGTGGGGCACTGCCAGATCGACAGCATCACCCGTAATCCGATAAGAAAAGTCAGAGAGAGCAAAACCTTGATCAGCACCACTAATATGTTTGTTGAGATAGAGATTGACGGTCGGATCTTGTGGTTGGCACCCACCACCACTCCCGGCGGCTGATCCCGAGATAGTGCCAGTAGCAATTTCACGATCGATGAAACCACCAGTTGTGAACGAACTGATGGCCTCAAAAACAAAAGCGCACGAACCAACATTAGACGCGCTAGGAGACAATCCAACTGCGAACGAGAGTTCGGTACTGGTCGCAGCTGGAAGCGGCACGTCTGTAATCATCAGCCCAGAGAGTGGGCCGGCGTATAGTTCTGTGGCCGCACTGGTGACCGTGAGATCTAGATCTGCACACAATGTTCCGGTCGCTGTCATAGTGTCGAGACTATATTGCACTTCATTAGGCGACAGATTCCTCAGCGTGATGGTCGTATCACGCACTTCCGAAGTAGCGCACAACAACCCATCGAGTGGTTCTCCGCTCAAACTAATATCTAACTCAGTAGCTCCGATCATGTTCCCTTCTTGTTCTTCAAAGTCATGAAAAAATGAACCAGTGTAAATCCCTTGACTGCCAGTGATGACAAAGAGTATTGCGACATAGTAGAGCCAAAGAATTTTCATACTAATAGAACGAAGGCGGTAGCTTAGAAATGCCCCGTAAATCGAGCACATAGTCAACTGGTCGACGCACTGGCGCGGCTGCCCGCTGGCTAACCGTGGTTGGATGTAATCCCGGTAGCGGCTGACGCGATGCTTTTGGTTCCCTCTTACCGGCCGACTGACGCCGACGCGCGCGGTACTTATGGAACTCCCACATTATATTGGCGAATTCATCCAAGATAATAAACGCCGCCGGAATCCCTACCAACAGACCGTAGCCCAAGGGAGTCCGAGCAAATTCCAAGAGGTAACCAACGTATGGAACGGCCACAAATACCTTGCCGATAATGTCAGAATCTCGGACCGCGATCGGGTCGGCTTCTTCGTTGGCGTCACCTTTGGTGGTGTAAAGCGACCGACCAAGGGGAGATGTTTCGATGGCGGTAATGCGGTGGGTGGTTGGAATCTTGGTGGCGGTATCTTCGCCAAAGGTGATGACGTCTCCTACCCCATACGACGCAGCCGGCGCAATAATAATCATGCCGCCAGTAGCAATGGCTGGTTCCATCGAACCAGACTGCACAATCTTGATTTGGTAACCAAACACTCCCACTCGGTTCCCAACAAACAATATGGCCACTGCTACCACAAACAGCACCAATATGACGTAGATAGATGTAAGAACTAATTTCATAAAGACAGCAATCGAGGCTGGATTGTGCGCATAATTCAGGTATGAATTATGCGCACCGACCAACTTCCGTCACCAGCGGTGACTAGAATGCTTCGCGTACGACACAATTCAAGGCTTGTACCGCATCAAGGTCATACCCATCAGCCGTCGCCTCAAACAGTCCGAGATTGCTCGCATCAACGATGCGTACGTAGCGGGCTTCGTCGACAAGACCGAGTTCGAGTTCCGCGTCACGCGTCACCCCAAACCCAACTTGTGTCCACGGGCCAGTTGGCGTATCACCAACGTACACATCAACTTGTTCGTCTGGGTAGTTGCTACCACCAGTTACTTCCCAGAGTTTTAGATCGTTCCCTGGTCCGTTCACCACTGCATTGTCGTTAAACGATAAGACAATTTCAGCAGCCCGGCCTTCTAGCGGGAATCCGAGGGCGAAGAAAGAATTCGGCGCCACTGGATTATCGTATGGTGTTCCGAGTGACTGTGGTACACCAAGCGCATAGCTTGGGACGCTCCGATCCGGCGCCACTGCGGACGTATCTTTGCGTAGGCCTTGTTCGACACTAACAATTTCGTCAGCGTACGTTTCCACAATTTCGCACGGCACATCAACCGCGTTGCAGGTGTAGGCTTCGTTATGTCGAGACTGCACCGCGCGGAAGGTAATGTCTCCCGTGACACTGTCGGTCTGGGTGGTATTGTCCAACCCCGTACCATCGCACGTGATGCCGGTACCACGGTCGAGCGGACCGTTGCTCCCGGTTTTTCCTTGCCCGTCTTGTGCCATTGGATCAAGGGTCATAGTGCCAAAGCACCAAGCTTTTCCAACGTAGTACGTCTCACTCCCCAACAGTGGTCCAGCACTCAAGATACCGTCTCCGGTAGCGTCAGCCAGTACCACACTGAGATTCATATCAGCCAGTGACGATTCAAAGAATACGTTGGTCGCTTCATCTGCTTCGAGGACATTGTCACCATCGTCTGGCCACCAGACAAAGGCAATTTCGTTTTGGAGTTCACCTTCATCGAGCCCCGGATTGCCACAACTCAAGTCCCCGTCTAGGGCTTCTGGTTCGTTGCAGCCGTTGTCGTCAGCTGAAGTAACACTGATGTCCAAACACGCCCACGCGTCGTTATCATCGACATGGATGGAGATGGTGTCTTCTCCTTCGTCGTCTGGTTTAACGTCACGGAAGTCAAAGAACAAGTATTGTCCGTCTGTGGATGGCCCGTTCCCGTCGGAGAGATCTGCCAGTTGCCAGCTGGTTCCGTCATTGAGGGCGCCATTGTAGTAGCTTTCGTTATCGATTTTGAGGTCGATAGCACCGGCTGCAAACACGTTGGCCGTCGATGATTCGGTATCCGAGAGAAAGGCCACCGTCCCACCGCTCACTATCGCAATCGTCACCACGATAGCACCCAGACTGAGGAGAATTCTCATCATAGATTACACTTAGGCTAATAAACTGGGGGTCTTTAGTTAACTGGGAAAGCTGAAGCTTCAGCTGGGTCAAAGTCAACTACGTTCGTATCAGGTGCCAAGAATACATCAGGTCCAGCTGCTCCTGCGCCTGGAGTTGCAGTTCCCCACCAGTTATTTTCAGCATCAAGAATATCGGCTGATGGAATTCCTGAACTTCCCCCGTAAAGCAAAGTATCAAGATTGTTTTGGTTGATAACTAAACCACTTCCAGCAACACCTTTCTCTACTTGAATAGAGAATGTAGCAATGCCTGTTTCAATTTGATTATGATTAATTGATACCCCAGTTAAACTAGATGGTGTGGTGTCTTTGCTATCAATTCCAATACCTGCTTCCCAAGCACCATCAATATTACTAATTGTATTGTAAGCGATCACAACACTATCCATGTCACCAACAGTTTGTACTCCATAACTTCCTTTTGAGTTTGAAGTTATATTATTGATTACGTTGTTAGTGAATGATGAGTTAGTCAAACTAAATCCACTGTCAGTTTCAGTGAACCACTGAATTCCTTTGTTAGAAGCTGTGGTATTACCTCCATCTACATTCAAGTTTTCAATCAAGTTATAGACAACATTTACGTTATCCAGACTAGCACCAACTGGTGAGATTTGTACTCCGGCTGCTTGATTGCCATCAAGCGCAACTCCATCACCATTAAAGTGCAAACCGGTAATGGTAACGTCGCTCGCAGTTACTAGAGCGAGTTGTTCTACTCCTGTCCCAGACGGCACTACAGTCGCACTGTTAGTAGGATTAACCAATCCAGCAATAGTAAGTGGTTTATCAACTGTAAATTCGTTGTATGTACCTTCGTCTACACAAATTACATCACCATCCACTGCAGCATCGATAGCAGTTTGGATGCTTGTGAAATTAGCATTTCCGTCATCGTCAACCTCAACAGTACAGTTAGTTGGGGCGACGTACGCGCTCAAGACTGCACCAACTGCTTCTCGAGTATCAACTACATCTGTGTCACCAAATACATCGCTTGTGCATTGGAAGTCTGCGTTGTTGCGAGACTGCACCGCGTAGAAACGGAGGTCACCCATTAGTTTGTCAGTTTGGGCTTGGTTAGTGACTGGTGCACCGTTACAACTAAAGCCTGGGTTATTTGCAGGAGAATTATCACCTTGAGCAACTGGATCGAGCGTAAATTCTCCAAAGCAGAATGCCTTACCGATATACACCGCGTCGTTTCCTGCTGGCAACGGAGTATCTTGTGCACCATCAGCCCACACGTTAAAGCTCGCGTCAGCCAACGGGAAGGTTTCGCCGTTGTTGTCGTCGTCTGAGCCGTAGCCGTCTAGGTCGCTTGGCGTACCTTCAAGGACGATGGTTTCGTCAGATTCGTAGACATTGTCACCATCGTCCGCCCAGAAGATAAAGTTCAGCTCTTGGCCGAGTTCACCGTCCCAAGTGTCTTGTGGGTCTTCCTCGGTATCATTATCTTCGAGCTCTGGTTCAGTTGATGACATATCATCATCGCTTGTGACTTTAAGGTTGGCACACACCCACGCGTCGTTGTTGTCGACATGGATTGAAATGGTGTCTTCTTCCCAATCACCCGGCTTGAGGTCTTGGAGGTTAAAGAATAGATCTCCTGAATCCAAGTCTTTGAGGTCCCAGGTTGACTGACATGGTGTCCCGACGAGGCTCTGTAAGTATGGGTCGTTCCCGGCATTACCGCCCGGATCTTGCCATACATAATCACCCTCATCACGTCCTTCATCCGTACATTCTAGCCCGTTGTACCAGGCGTGGTTGTCAATTCGTAAATCAATCGCTCCGGCCGCAAACACGTTACCGGTCGACGCTTCTTCGTCCGAGAAGAACGCTTGCGTTCCTCCGATTACTAAAGCGCCAACGACCCCAATGATCGCTGCGCTCGACAGTATCTTTCCTGCATTCATATAAATAATTTGTTACCTATTACGTTACTAAATATGCTCTCCACCCTACGCACCCCTGTCATGAGTCTTTCCAGTTCGCTCATTGGGTCCGATACTATGAAAATACTGGCTTCCTTGACGATGGTCAAAGATGCCAGTGCAGATTGTATATCCGATGATTTGCAAAAAATTATTGTTGCCACATAAGCCTAAAATCCGCCCGGTGTGCACAACCTGTGCATTACTACTGTACAAAACGTGGAATAGCTGGTGTATAACCAGCCTGTCGGCTGGGGAAAATCTGGGTATTAAAAAAATAGAACACGTATATATATCTACGCAAGTCCTCTGGTAAGTATCAGCGTGATACTACCCTTTCCAATCTTCGATAATTAACTTGTTCCCCGATTGCCGCACGGTGACTTTTTGACCTTTGCGCCATTTGAGGTTCCGCATAATGTCAATCGGAATGGTTACTGCGGTACTCGTTGTACCAAGTCGAGTGAGGGCTCGGATATGTTTTAGAGCTAATGTTCGTCTGGCCATATAAATAAGATAGCACAGTGCGGCGTATATATTTAAATATATATTTAAATATATACGCCGCTACTGTGGACAAGCTGACCACAGTCCCCGCTTGGCTTGGAGGGCTTCGAGTTCACGCACTCGAAACTCCGTGGCATAGGTGATGTTTGGTCGAATCGGCAGCGTGGTGGCAAAACCCTCACGCACCAACACATCATTCACAAAAATATCGTCAACGTACACGTACCGCAACAACCGATCATATTTATCACGGTCTTCTTGGTCAGCCACCAACGTCACCAACCGGCCTTCGACTAACTCTCGATTGCGAGCGCTCGCTTCGATACTAAAACATTCAGGCACAGCATCGGCATACGGTTCTGGGGTGTCTATGCCAATATACCGTACCCGGTACTTGGTGCCAGCGAGCAACACATCAATCGTATCACCATCAATCACCCGCGCCACCATCGCAGTACTAGTCGCTCCCGGCTGGAAGATGTCCGGAACTGCAGACGGGGTGGCAGTAGGGGTAAACCAGGCACTAATCAACAGTATAAAAGCAATAATAGAGTCCATGTCTGTAGTGTACCAGCTTACCTACCAGAACTTACGTACCAATCTTTTGCTTCACTTTCTCAACAATATCGAGCAAGCTCACGTCACTCTTAACTAAAAAATCAACCGCACCGCTACTCATGGCATCTGACAGACTGTTCATATCGTCGAGCGCAGTCAGGACGATGACGTTGGCATTTTTGCCCCAGTCATCTGCCTGTAGCTTTTTGAGAATTGCTTGACCTCCCAGGTGTGGCAAAATCAAATCAAGCAATATGAGGTCTGGCTGACTGGTCAACGCCGTATCGAGTCCTTGCTGCCCATCACGAGTCGCCGAAACAGAGTAACCGGCTACTTCTAACGCCGAAACCATGGCTTCACGTAAATCTGGCTCATCTTCGATTATTAAAATATGTTTTTGATCCATAGAGATGTTTTATTTAACGCTATCTATATATAGTAAACAATCGCAATCGTTAGAGCAATCGAGGAATGGTAACGGTAAACACAGACCCGGCATTGATTTGACTCTCCACTGCCAAATCACCTTGCAAATGATTGACTGCCAACTGCACTATATAGACACCGAGACCGCTCCCGTCGGCCACCATGTCTTTGGCATTATGTGCTCGGAAGAATTTGGTTCCAATTTTTTCTACCTCGGCGGCCGGAATCCCCATGCCTGTATCTGATACCTGCAGGGTGAGCGTGTGGGGTGACACGGTGACAGTAACCCGAACCTCCCCACCAGCTGGCGTATACTTGATCGCATTTGAAACCAGATTACTGGTAATCATTTGGAGCAAAAACAAGTCAGTAGAAAACGTTGCGTCTTGTGCAATCGGGTCAGTGATTAAGTTGATTGATTTGTCAACGGCTTCGCCAATAAATTGCTCTGCACTGTCTGTAAAAAAATCTGCTACTAAAAATTCTTTGAGTTGTAGTGATCTAGTCTTGAGTTCGAGCTTGGAAATATTAAGAAAATCTTGAATCAAACTCTTTACCTTTTTAACATTATTGATCAGTTTCTTGAGGTAGGCGGCTTGGGCTTGGTTTAAGGTGCCGGTTTCAGGTGAGCCGAGTAATTCGAGGTTCCACTGAAGAGCGGAAATTGGAGTTCTTAGTTGATGAGACGCTAACGAAATAAAGGTGGATTGCGAAGTTTCGATTTCCTTTTGTTTGGTAACGTCCACAATCGTCATCAAGCCTTTCTTTTTTTGTCCAATGCCGCCATACGAAAAAATGGACAGTAGCCCGTGCCGTTCTGAACCATCCGGGCGCGTGATGATGATTTCTTTATCATCCACAAAGACGCCGTTATTAAAACGTGCAAAGATAACTGAGCGATCGAGTTCGTCTTCACCTGCCATCTGAAACATTTCAAACACATTGCGATCCATCAAGTCGTTTTTTTCTAGACCAAACAACTTACGGGCCGCTGTGTTTGGATAGGAAATATGGCCGCTATACGTCACGATTAAATACGGAATCGGGCTGTTTTGATAGAGCTCAATAAAAAACTTCTGTGTTTCAACAATGCCTGACGTCCGGGTAGAGGTCAAAGCTTCGGCTCGTGATTCGACAAAGGTAAGGGCCGCTAGCAACAAAACCAAGAGTAACGCAGAAATCCCCACCAAGATAAAGAACAGGGACGGTGTAGCAATCGATTCGATTACCAACCGGTATCGGAACAGAGCCCAGCCGATACCAGCGAGACAAACAAAAACAAACAAATTTTGTAGCCAGGTTGCGCGAATTTTTAGTCGCATAGATGACTCTAGTGTAGCATTGCTGGCTTGCAAAAACCGCCGGGCGTAGCCCGGCGGTTTTGTGCATTATGAATTAACTATTACGAGGTTACTTCTGGAACAGTTTCATCAGTACCCTCAGTTTCGACTGCAGCGTCTTCTATTTCAGTCTCTCCGACCTGATCGTCGGTCGGTTCAACTGGCACTACGGTTTCTTCACTAACCTCAACTCCTGCAACTTCGCTATCGTCAGATGCTTCGGCTCCTGACTCAATTACTTCAGTTACTTCAGAGTCAACTTCTGATTCAGCGTCGTCGTTTGTAACGGTCGCTGCATCATCATACGCTGCGTCCAACTCTTCGATTGCCTCAGCAATTTCTACTTCAAGTGGCATAAAGGCTTCTGCGATGGCGTCGCTCGTTTTATTATGACTATTTTTTCGGTTCAGTTTTAGTGTGCTCTTGGGAGGAGTGACCTCCACTACGGCGTCTAGTTGACTGAGTGTTTTACTATAGGTCATCAACGCTTGTTTCACTCGCTCTAACGAATCATTCAGAGTCGCGATTTGTACTGGTGTCAGCGCGCGACCTGAGGCATTAGTCAGGGTGCGTTGCGTCGTTTCTAGTTGCGCAAAAAAGTTGGCCCGTAAGTCAGCGGCCAATTCTGGAGTTAATTCTCCGGCAGCTACCAAGGCGTCAATTTCAGCTAATCGTTCTTCCAATAAGTCGACTTGATGTGAGACGTCAGCGACATATTCTATCGCTAACCAACCGCTAATGCGTTCATTGATTTGGGTTTTGTAGGCATAGAGCAGATCGCCTGGTTGAGCGGCTTCTGCCAACATGGTAGTTGCGATAACAAGTACTATAAGGGCCCCGACGGTACCGAGAAGTTGTTTGGTCATTTTATTATTTAATTTTTAGAGGAGTTGGCACTTATAGCGCTAGCCTGATAGCTGTCGTCACCGTGGTGTGTGGCTCTTACTCTATAAGACGTCTTGCCCTGCCTCCTCTTACATTAGAGAAATCGTTCGGTCGCTCGCGCAATCTCCCCCATCTCGTCTGTCCGCATCACGGCAATAGCGACTGGCGTGTCGTTCCCATGAATCATACCTTCCCGACCGACTAAATCTTGGTTGCGCCCAGTGGCCACACGAATACCAAGATGCTCAAGATTAGCCAGCAGCAAGGTCCTTATATCTGGATTCCTAAAGGCAGCGGTGGCTGTCACCACAAAGGCATCTAGTCCACCCAACACCGCGTAATAGGCGCCGATAGTTTTTTTGATTTGATATGAAAACTGTTCCAGGGCGAGCGTGGCGGCTGGATCCCCCTGACTCCTACGCTCGAGGGCAAACCGTAAATCACCGTTACCAAGCATACCCTTCATGCCGCCGCGCGTACTCAAAAATACGTGTGCATCAAACGGTCGTAAGTTCCGCTCATGCATCAACGCCAACATGGCGCCAGCATCAAGGTCGCCCGAGCGAGTACTCATGATCAGTCCGCTCTCTGGCGAATACCCCATTGTCGTATCGATACTTACCCCAGCCTGCAGAGCGGTCAAGCTCACCCCGCTGCCCACGTGCGCCACAATTGTCCGCGCGGGCACGTGACCAAACTGTGTCTCCAGTCGCCGCGCAATCGAACTAACCGAAAGACCGTGATACCCATACCGAAATAGATCGAGTTCTTTGGCATCTGTATCAGATATCGAGTATCGACAGGCCACGGGCGGTTTGGTGCTATGAAACGCACTGTCTGAAACCCCTACGATCATGTGGTCGGGCAGAGCTTCACGCGCGGCAGCGATTTCTCGGAGTAACATTGGAGTATGTAACGGTGCCAAGGGCGAACGATTTTGTAGTTTGGCGATATATTCCGGGCCAATAATTTTATGGGTTTGAAAATATGTGCCTGGTGCCACCACCCGAATCCCGACAATAGTTATGTCAGCTTCAGTAGCGATGACCCTGTGCTCGAGCGCCAGTCGGACAGTTTCTGACGTGGCATCTTCAAATGTCTCCAGTGTAATGTGTTCGACGAGTTGTCGTTCCCCGGCTACTTCGACACAGCGCTCAAACCCTTCAACGGTTCTTTCAAACTTGGCACTAAACACTTCACGATCAGTATCGTAGAGTGCGAATTTCTTTGATGAACTGCCAGGATTGATTACGAACGTGATTGCCATACCCAGTTTGTAATTTCGGCTGGGTCATCACCATGCTCAATTGCATAAGCTCGATGTTCGACCAATTTTGTTTCGTAGCGACTCATGAGTTCATTGGCAACTTCGGTAGTAATAACTCCTTGTACCTCTGCCGCTGCAATTGCTTCCATCACAAAGTGATAGCGGTCAGTGCGGTTTCGTACCATCATGTCAAACGGAGTGGTCGTAGAGCCCTCTTCGATATACCCATGTACTTTGAAACGCGCGACGTCACAACCATAATCAAACAGAACTTGCTTTACTGTTTGTGGGTAGCCGTGAAAGTTAATTCGAACGGGTTTGTCAGGAGTAAAGTAATGATCAAAATCATGGCGCAAGACTCGGCACTGTGAGTGGCCGATCCCCATCGCGGACAGTGACGTGACGTTTACAAACCGTACCCGTAATTCTGGAATATCTTGATGGATAAGGTTGATCGCAGCCAAGGTTTCTTTGGTGAGATAATCTCCAATGGCAGCAAACACAATATGCGGATCCTCGTCACTCGCAAACTCCCAAATGTTTACCCCCTCGGCAAAGTCGGTCTCAGCTTCTTCGAGCGTACGCCAACACGGGAGTGGGCGCTTGCCGCAGACCAGTATGTTGATTTCTTGAGTGGACTCAAGCATGTGTCTCATCGTTACTAAAGCCGTGTTGGCGTCAGCTGGGAAATAGACGTTACTAAAGCAACCCTGTCGTTGCAATGCACCGTCGATAAAGCCTGGGTTCTGGTGAGAGAAACCATTGTGCTCCTGGCGCCAGCCAGACGAGGTCAAAATATAGTTGAGTGAAGGGATTTTTCCGCGCCACTCTACGTCACGGGCGACATGGAGGAACTTGGCATACTGATCAGCCATACTTGCCACTATTTGCATAAAGGCTTCGTAGGACGGGAAGACTCCGTGCCGGCCGGTTAGTACATAACCTTGCATCAAACCTTGGAGGCTATGTTCGGATAGCATTTCCATTACCCGACCGTCCCAAGCTAAGTCTTTGTCCCACTCTTTGTGCGGCCAAACAAAGGTACGGTTGGTGACTTCAAATACCGCACCAAGTTTGTTGGAGTAGGTTTCGTCTGGAGAGAAAATACGAAAGTTACGCTCGACTTCATTGTCTTTGATGACGTCTCGCAAAAAGCGGCCGATTTTCTCCATGCTACTGAGTTCCCCACAAGTCGGGTCATCCATGTGACACACCGACGGAGCTTGGTAATTAGTTAGTGCCGGTAGTTTGAGCGGTCGATAGGCCGGTTCGCCTCCCATAGTGTGCGAATTGTTTCCCATGCGGTACTCGGGCCCAGGGATAAGTGATTCAATGTCTTGATCAAATCGCTCGCCATCAAACAATTCTTCAAATTTATATGACCGCAACCAGGCTTCGAGTTGCGCAAGTTGGGCTGGGTCCGTGGCAGCCGCTTCAGCAATGACTTGGTGCGAATAGTGATTGTCTTCGATTTTTTTATCACCGATATAATCAATACTGCCCCACCCTTTTGGCGTACGGAGAATTATCATAGGCCAACGCGGAGTCTCACCGAGCGTGCCTTCACGCGCGCAATGTTGGGTAAAGCGAATATTTTGTACCGCCGTATCAAACACTTCCATCATCTTGGCATGGACATCTTCTTCGACATAGGCATCCACAATGAATGGTTCATATCCATACCCCCAAAAGAGACTCGTCAGTTCTTCGTCACTCATCCGGCCAAAGAATGTTGGTCCAGAAATTTTGTACCCATTGAGATGCAAGATTGGCAGCACGGCCCCGTTGTGAGCGGGGTCAAGGAGTTTGTTGATGTGCCAGGCGGTCCCGGTCGGGCCAGTTTCGGCTGCGCCGTCTCCAATCAAACACGTCGCGATCAGGTCTTTGTTGTCCAACACGGCACCAAAAGAGGTAGCCAACGCGTAGCCCAACTCGCCACCTTCGAGGATTACCCCAGGTGCTTCTGGATTGCTGTGACTCGGAAAACCATACGGCCAACTAAATTGTTTGGCCATGTGTGCAAGGCCAGCGCGGTTGCGTGGAACGTCTTTGTAATATTTAGACAAGGTACCCTCAAGAAACAGGTTTGCTTGGACAGCTGGAAAGCCGTGCCCTGGTCCCAACACAAACAACATATTTAGGTTGTGTGCGATGATAGCTCGATTGCAATGTGCGTAGGTAAAGTTAATCCCGGGGCACGTTCCCCAGTGCCCGAGTAGGCGCGACTTGATATGCTCGGGCTTTAATGGCTCTTCTAATAAATAATTACCTCGTAAATAAATTTGGGCCGCGGACAAATAATTTGCCGCGCGAACGAACTTTGAAAGGACCTGACTCATTGCTAATAGTATAGCAATGAACCTGCTACAATATTGATCTACTCTGTAGATAGAAATCACTTATGGAAAGCCACCAAGAAAACAGCCCGACACCTACAATTGAAACCGCTATGGAGAAATGTTTACAAAGGTTCTACGACAAAGAAATGCCACTGGGGCTTTCGAGTCAAGAAGCTACTCGATGGGAGATGGCTCGCGGCAAATCTGAAGCCTTGTTAATTTCATGCAAGGATTTTTGGCAGAATCACGGCACCCTGCCCTTAGCGATAGAAAACCTTGCTGAGTACGCTACTGATTTTACTCACAGTCCCGGTGACGAAATACTGGTAGAACGGCAACTATCTTCTGATAGTACGGATCCATACTTTAAGGTACCAGCTAACTATGATGTTCATACCATCCTGAGATTAATTGGTCTTGACTTCAATGACTATGAAGTTATCAATTTTAACCAAGCTAAAACTGTTTTAGCTAATATAATTAAGTTAATTCATCCTGATACGGCCAATAGTGACGTGTCCGCACAATTGAACAGTCACCAAGTAGTACTATTAGAGTTGCTCGTCTCACTCCGTCGCTGTAAAACGCTCGCAGAAATTAAGAATATAAATTTTCCCCCTATAACAGATTTGCCCTTAGTGACACTCCAAAATGAAGTCCTGCAGATAAAGAAAAACGTACATGCAAAAACCCCTTATGACTATTATCAGATGGCTACTGGTCAATCTCCGATACTCAACCACTCCTCGGTACCAGGTAATCTAGTAGCTGGGCGCTCAAACCGATATCCGGCGCCAGCGACAAGGCCTAACCCACATAAACCATTTTGGCGTAGAGAAGCATAAAATTGAAAATATGAAACAGATACTAATAAAACGTGGGTTAGATGGGCTTGGGCTGTTTGCGGGTAAGGACTTTGTACGTGATGATTTTGTGATTGAATACACCGGCGAAAAGATCACTGCCGACGAAGCCAACCTGCGCGGCGGTCGCTATCTATTTGAAATTAATGATACTTGGACACTCGACGCAACTGATCGCGATCACACGGCCCGGTACATGAATCACGCCTGCAAACCTAATTGCTACGCGGAGCTAGATGAAGAAGAAGAGCGGATTAGAATTTTTGCTAAAAAGAAAATAAAAACAGGAGACGAACTCACCTACCACTACGGTAAAGAATATTTTAATGATTTTATTAAGCCGAAAGGCTGTCGGTGTAATAGTTGTAGTGCTACTCCGTCGGTGGAGTAGCCTCGTCCCCGGCGCCAGCGTCTGCGGTGGTTTCCGTGGTTTCCTCGGTGGCTGGTTCTGATTGATCAATACTATCTTCGGCCGGCGCAGACTCGCCTATATCTGACGATTCGTCGCTCTCTTCTACACTCTCTGTATCACCACCATCTGGTGTAGTAGACGCGGTGCCGTCATCGGTACTCGACGCGGTTGTTGTCGCTACGGGCTTGGGAGGCGGTGGCGGTGGCGCCGGTTGTCCCATCCCCCGCAACCCAGCGTTTGGTACTGTTGGCGCAGTCTTTTGAACTGGTACTGAGACAGCAGTTTCAGTTTCGCCAACTGGTTGTTTATATTCCCCGTTCGCGATTTGGATATTTCGTTCTTCAATCCGCGCTGATACATTAATGACGCCAGGGTCAGAGATACCCAGCCCCAACGACCCGCCGAGGGTCAGTACCATGAGGACTAGTACAATAATCGAGCGTTTACGACTCGCTTGTTTACGACCAACATAACTGGCTCGTTCTGATGCCACTTCTGTCGGGGCCTTGCGCGAGACTGGGCGAGTCACTTCCGGCGTGTCATCAGCTACTTCTCTCGCTGGGGCGCGTTTTCTAGTGGCGACTTTTCTGGTGGCACGTTTAACGGTCGCGCGCTTAGTAGTAGCGCGTTTTCTAGTGGCGCGTTTTGGTGTTGAAGAACTTATGACGTCACTCTCGGACATATATTAAAGTATTGTAGCAAATGGTATGATAAAACAAAGCCTATGGAAGTACTGCTCAGCGCCATCGCAATATTTGGATTAATCATACTCATATATGTATCGGGGGTATTTCTTCTCTCCAGACTCCTTGGCGACAATAGTATTATGGATATCGCCTACGGGCCGGCATTTATGTTGGGAGCGTGGCTGACGTACTATCTGACTGAAGCGACCAGCCTAACAGGACTCGTTGTTTGTACCCTCGTCAGCCTCTGGGCCGTACGTCTGTTTGGGCGAATTTTTCTTAAAAACTACGGTAAACCAGAAGACGCCAGATACGCTGCTTGGCGACACAGTTGGCAAGCCAAAGGCAACGTGTATTTTATCCTGCGGAGTTATCTACAGGTGAACGTGCTTCAGGGCATCATTATCACTTTGGTTGCCCTTCCGTTAATTATCCTTATCGCCAGCAATACTGAACTCAGTCTCCCGTGGTTGCTTGTCGGTAGTTTTGTCACTTTGTTTGGACTCGGTTATGAATCACTCGCTGACTGGCAACTCGATCAATTTATTGCTCGCAAAAAAGCCGGTACCGAATCAGCCACATTGATGACAAGCGGCCTCTTTCACTATAGTCGACGACCTAACTATTTTGGCGAAACACTCGTCTGGTGGGGCTTTGCCATTATGTTGCTCCCGATTCCGTTTGGATATATCGGGATTATTGGTCCGGCGGTTATCACATTTATTGTGACCCGAGTCACGGGACCAATGTTGGAAGATATGTTTATTGAAAAGTACCCGGTTGAATATCGTCACTACAAAGATACGACAAGTTACTTTATCCCGTGGTTCCCAAAACATCATGACTAGTAAGCAAATGATTGTTGGTGCATTTTTTGCTGGACTGCTGAGTAGTTTCGTCGGGGGTACCGCGGGCATTATTGCCGCAAGTCAGTACCGCACCGACCGAGATCAAGTGCTGTTTGTCTATGGACCACTAGCTGAATCTACTACCCGAACCTACGCGTGTCTTTGCCTAACCGATTTCCTCGCAGCGACACTGCCTGGGTACGCTAAAACCAGGCAAGACATCATCCCAGCCCCCAATAGCCAAGTGAACGGTGGGCTCGTTCTATTATCCAAAACTGAACTCGCTCGGATAGATGCATACCAAAATCTATCCCCCACCTACCAACGGGTAAAAATTCCAGTCAATAAGCAGTCGGTTTGGATTTACCGTACAGTTGACCCAAAACCTAAGTAGACGCCATTGCAAAATAACGTTTTTATGGTACATTTTGGACACCAATAGTAGTGTATTGCGACTGATGAGTAGGGTTATCAGGACCAGCAGTCCCCCGACTGCATTAGAAATTAAGCCAATATTTTTTGCGAAAAGGACCACGTAAATTTGCCGAAGTTGGAGAACGAGTACGGATCAATAAAGCTATCCGGGCCGCTGAGTTGCGAGTAGTTGGAGCCGATGGTTCTAACCTCGGTCTACTCACTATCGCCGAGGCACTCAAAGCCGCCGATGATGCCAATCTTGATTTGATTGAAATCTCACCAAAGGCCAAGCCGCCGGTTGCCAAAATTATGGATTTTGGACAGTACCGCTACGAAACCAAGCGGAAAGCGAGCGAAGTCAAAGCCAAAGCCCATGTCACTGAGACTAAATCAGTCCAGGTGAAGATTGGGACTGGTGAACATGACCAACAACTCAAAGCCAGGCGCATCGCTGACTGGCTAGCTGAAGGCCACCGCGTCAAAGTCGACCTCTTTCTCTGGGGGCGGTACAAATATATGGAACCAGCCTTTCTCAAGGAACGCTTAGACCGCTTTCTAAAAATCATTCCCGCCGAATACAAAATTGCTGACGAGATGAAAAAAAGTCCAAAAGGCTTTACTACTACCCTCGAACGATCAGCCACTGCCCCGAAGCAGCAAAAACCAAAAATTCTCGAAGCCGCAGCACCAGCTGCTAAACCTGAGAAAAAGACTGACAAAAAAGTCGAAAAGTCGAAAAAGAAGTCCCTTGACGAACTATTGGCTACTGATCAAATTTAGACCTTAAAAAACCTTTGACAGCCTCCCGACACTACGCTATAGTTGCGGAACTTCAATCCTAAACCCAGGTTATGAAAACAAATAAAAGTTATACGAAACGTATTAAAGTGACCAAAAACGGCAAACTCATTGCGCGTAAGCCAGGACAAAACCACTTTAATGCTAAAGAATCAGGCAAGCAGCGATTGGCGCGAAAGCGAACACAGTCTTTGTCTCTCTCCAAGCGAATTACTCGCCGATTCTTACCAAAGTCAGGCGCCTAAGCCAACTGATTACTAGTAATAATTCTCTTATATGGCACGAGTAAAAGGAGGTTTGATGGCGCAGAAACGCCGACGCAATATCCTCGATCAAGTAAAAGGCTACCGCTTTGGCCGCTCAAAGAAAAAGCGAGAAGCACGTGAAGCTATCTTTCACGCCCAACTGCACGCATTTGACCACCGCAAAAACAAGAAAGGTGACTTCCGCCAACTCTGGATTGCCCGCATCAATGCTGCCCTGATGACTCACGGACTAAAGTACAGTCGGTTCATCAAGACACTCGCAGACAAGAAGATCGGCTTGAATCGTAAGGTTCTCGCCACCTTAGCGAAAGACCGACCAGAAGCTTTCGCTCGCGTAGTCGAGAAAACTAAATAAATTTACCTCTAAGAGAATAAACGACATGGCCAATAAAAGCAGCAACCCCAAGGGGGTCGCTGCTTTTATTTTTCATTTCTTTATTCCACATCTTTATTCCGCACAAATACCCCTAACCCCCTTACAAGGTCCGACCTTGTAAATCTTATCTCCTTACAAGGTCCGACCTTGTAAGGGGGCTCTATTTTGAAACAAAATAATTATAAGTGCATACCACAGGAGGTGAAGGGAGAAAATCAAGTAAACACCGTAGGAAAGTTCTGCATATGCGAAAGGTGTCAATGGTGCTATTAATGTAGCACCAACCAAGAAAAATAAACCATAAACCGGCCCAGCTGTGCGTAAACATGGCAAGTGGAGAATAAATGCAAGCAATAGCATTATCACAGCCGAGTTAATCAGGCCAATATTTGGTATCGTCGTCGATAGAGCCACTACTACCAATGCATTCTGACAGATGATTTCTGCAATCTTTACCAATATCGAGGGGGGGGGTTGGGACCAAGAAGTCCCAATAAGCTTTCGGAAAAGTTTCGTAGGCATAGAAATCAGTGATTCTCCGACGACGTCCTTGCCGGTACGAATAAATGACGAATAGCGCGATGGAGACGATAGCAAAGCACATGCCCGTCGTAGTATGTAACGCCACCATATATTCTTCCAAATCAGTCAGAACCACCAATCCACCCACCCCTAAAGCTAAATATAAAAAACGCAAGCAACAGCCAGTGTCGACTGTATGTCAAAAAAAAGTACTGCTGAATAAATGTCACCCCGCCCATCACTATGGTAAACCAAAGCACCACAATAAAAAGTTCGTAATACATAATAAAAACTTATTACAAGGTCCGACCTTGTAAATCTTGCAACCAGAATTCAACTGCGCTTTTAAAATCAGTTGCGTCGGATAAATTTGTTGGCAACGCGCCTTGATTCAAAACTATACTTTCGATTCTGTTAATTTCTAAATAATCGGGGTAGCTTGAATACTTGTACTGAGATAAAAACTGATTAGCTTGCTGTCGATTTTTTATACCCGTTTCTTTCCAATTTGGTTCTATAAGAGCGACCGGATTTAGGTGGATGTAGGATAGCAAGTATTGTAAATATTGATCGTCGTTAACATGTGTCGCTTTAAATTTTCCCTGAAACAAATTTCCACTTCGCTCGTTCTTTGTATTAAAATACATAGTATATGCCGTACCAAGCTTACGCATAAAATCACTAACGCCAGCATCAACATTTGCCTGCAGCAAGAGGTGATAATGGTTTGGCATTAAAGCATAACCGCAAATATTTACTAGTTCATTTCCCCTAGCAATATTACGCACATCATACAAGGTCCGACCTTGTAATTTTAGGTCGACCGGTACAGTGCCATTAGCAACATAAAGAAGTGTGATGAAGCGATTGTAATCTGACTCATCAAGAAATACATCACGCTTGTCTGTCCCTCGATTATAAACGTGATAAAACTCACCACTGACGAAAACGATACTTCTTCCCATACGTGAAATGGTAACACACCCATACAAGGTCGGACCTTGTATAGAATACGTGAAATGGTAACACACCCATACAAGGTCGGACCTTGTATAGAAGAAAGGTCGCCTTTTGTTTTATACCAAACTTACAAGGTCGGACCTTGAAAGTTTGGACCGACCGGACGTATTTGCTCGAGTTGTAGAGAAAGCTAAATAGTATCTTCAAGACAAAAAGCCCGCGGCGTAGCCGCGGGCTTTTTGTCTTAATCAACATAATGCTGAGCCATTTTCTTTAGTGCTAAGTAAATTTCTTTTTGTGATTGCCACCAACTTGTTTCATAGTATGAGATATTATGTTCGACACAAAACGCTTTGATAATCTTGTGAGCACGAGGATAATTGTAACGAGCCATGCTGGGAAACAAATGATGTTCAATTTGATAATTAAGCCCCCCAAAAAAATGAAATTGCCAAAAACTGGGGTATAAATTTCTAGTGAGTGTAATTTGATCAGTCCACACGGTTTCCTCATGAGCACTCTTGATGTCCATACCTTTATGGTTTGGAGCAAAAACCAAGGACATGTACAATCCAGCAGCTAAAAATGCAACTGAGAAAAATATTACTCCAACAAACCAAGGGAGGTGATACATCACGAAACCAAACAATAAAACAAAATGGCCGATTACCAGAAAAATCTCAACCAACACTTTCAGTGAAATATTTTGAAACGCAATGAGTAATGAACGAAAAATAAAGTTGGGGTACACTAATGGTAAAATAAAAAAGAACAGTACGTGCTGATACGGTAGTAGGTATTTTTTTATCCAGGCTGGCTTAGAACTTTGTTGCTCCTCTCCAAATAAAAAAGGAATCTCTAAATCAGGATCAAGATCAACATGATTTACGTGTTTGTGGTGAGCATTATGTTTCCTAAACCACCACTCCTCTCCAATACCGCCAATTACAGACCAGCAAACTACTGCAAAAAACCTATTAATACCAGAGGATCGAAACACCTGCTGGTGAGAAAAATCATGACCAAGCATCCCTGCCTGCACAGACATAAATGCGAAAAATAACGCATTTGCTACTTGTAACCACACATTGTCAGTTACCGTAACTAGATATAAGCTTACTGCTAACCCAGCCAAGACAAGCCCCGCATACACTGCGTAAGAACCATACCGCTTTTTATACAAACCTGCACCATTAATACGCGACTCCAATTCAGCAAAAGACGAGGTTTCTATATCCATATAAACTAAAATTTAATTTCTATCTCATCGTTCTCACTCGGTGCAATCGCATTTGCACCCAAGTAATCGCGCAGACGTTGGACGAGGAAGAGCGACGCTCGTTCTTCTCCCATAGTAACAAAAATTTGTTTTACTCCTTCCCCACCCCGATACACAAAATCAATCAGTTGATTGCGGTCAGCGTGGCCTGAATATCCGCGAATGGTTTCAACCTTTGCTTTTACTCGCACTTTAGTGCCATCAATGTCAACGTTGCGGGCGCCGTCTTGGAGTAGCCGTCCGACACTCCCTACTGTCTGATACCCCACGAGTAGCAATGTGGTTTTGGGATCGCCCAAAAACTGGCGTTCGTGTTCGCGAATCCGTCCACCATGACTCATTCCCGAGCCCGCAATGATAATTTTTGGTCCGCCAAACTTAGCAATTTGCTTTGATTCTTGGATAGTTTCGGTAAATGAGAGGCCTTCGAAAGAAAAAATGTCGTCGCCAGCCTTGATTTGGGCTTGAATTTCAGGTTTTAGATACTCGGTGTAATGCGCGTAAATATCAGTCACCCTAATCGCCAGCGGTGAATCAAGATACGTTTTGATACTTGGTACGTCACCTAATTCAATAAGATTATTAATTTCAAACAACATCCCCTGCGTTCGTTCGAGAGAAAAGGCCGGGATGATTAGCGTCCCTTGTTTCTTGATAGTATCGAGAATGAAAGATTTTAAGAGTTCTGTTCGCTCAGCCACTTCTTCGTGCACGCGGTCTCCGTACACGCTTTCCATTACTAAATAATCATAGCCGCTCGGCACATCTGGTTCAGCCATGAGCACCTGAGGCACATTACCAATATCGCCGGTAAACACCACTTTCTTACCGTTTCTGGTAAATTCAACTAAAGCTGAGCCTAAAATATGTCCGACGTTTTTAAATACTACATTGACGTTATCAGGTAACGTAATAGTCTCGCCGTAATCTACTCCTTGCCAGAGCGCGAGGGCTACATCGACATTGGTTTCGTCATAGAGCGGTTCGGTGTCGTAGCGCTTGGCTTCTTGCTGCATGATACCTAACGCATCACTAAACATCACCCGCGACAGGTCCCTAGTCGCTGTAGTTGAATAAATAGTGCCCCGAAAACCATCCCGTACGAGCTTGGGAATACGGCCAATGTGGTCGGCGTGCGCGTGCGTTACGAGTAGTGCATCGACGTCAGCCGGGTTATAGACAAAGTCTTCGCTGTTGGTTTGTTGCGCAAATTTATCACCTTGCAATAACCCACAATCTACCAGGAACGCGGCCCCACCCGTATCGAGCATAAAGTTTGCTCCCGTCACGCTCCCCACTCCACCATAAAATCCAATTGTGCTCATGATTACTCTCGCGTTAGTTTGCTGGCAATTACATAGCCGATGTATCCACCAACCATTCCTACGAGTATATCAAGGGTCGTATCAGCCACATAGTCATCTTTGTTGAAGCTATAGCCAAATAGCTCCATCGATTTCCAAAATACCTCCCAGGACACTGCAATCAATACAATCAAACCAAAGCACGATAAAAGCGTCAGTGGGATGGCGTGGGGCCAGAGCTTCATATCTTTGAGGGAATAGAGACCCATGATTGCCACTGCCCCACCGAGCACATGAGTAATAATATCAGCCCACCAGAAACGCCAGTACAGCAATAATTCAAGCGCCAACCAATGCAACACTGCTAGCAGCACAAAGCTGGCGAGAAACAACGCAGTGATTGGTTTCATAATGCTTCTATACTAGCATTTATCACCAAAAATACCCCACAAGGGGGTATGTTTGTATGGAACCACAGACGCATGCTCCTGGCGAAATCCAGGTGGGCACCCTTTCCGATGATGTTTGATGACTCCGTCGAATCTTCAGCGATCAATCGCGACTACAGGCAGCCCTGCATAAATGTTTAAGCGGAACATACGTGATGCGGTTCCAAAAAAATTATATCATATACAAATGGCCGCGCTACGCGCGGCCATTTGTATACCTTCCCATCATCTCACTACCGATCTTTCACTGCTTCGTACATAATCCGTTCCTGGGCGGTTACGTAGTCGTGTACATCGTCTGCACCAAACCACAAAGTTAACTCGCGTTCGGCTTCTTCTGCTGACTCTGAACAGTGAATTAAGTTCTTAACCGCTCGATTTTCCAGCGTTGAGTGTGAGTAAGAATCAATTGTGAAGTCCCCACGGATAGTTCCGATGTCTGCTGTAGTTGGTTCAGTGGTACCAACAATTTTTGTCACTACTCCGATCGCTCCGTTACCTTCAAGCACTAGTGCGACTACTGGTGACTCAGTCATATAGCGAACAATCGTACGAATAATATCTTTACCATATTCGATTGGTTCTTTTTCAATCGTCCGACCTTGGGATTCCAAATCTTCAATAATTCGCTTACCTTTTCGCTCGTACCATTCGTTGTCTTTGTTGTAGTGCTTCAGCAGCTGCTCTTCAGTCGGCATCGTCAATTTCATGGCCGTGATTTTGAGACCAGTCTGCTCAAAGCGCTTGATAATTTCCCCAACTAAGCTGCGTTGTACTGCATCCGTTTTCAGTAGGACCAGGGAGCGCTCTTGGTGTAGTTCTCGTTGTGACATAATAATCGTTTTAAAATATGGCTTAATTTACCGGCGCAGTATAACGTAGGCTACTTAATAGTCAATCCCACCCTTACTTTCTGGTTCTATCTTGGTCGATCTTACACGACGAGAAAGTAAGGCGGGATCAATATTTTATTGCCGTTATTTAATGGTGAGGATTTCTGGGCCTTTGTCGGTTATCAAAATCGTATGCTCCATGTGAGCACCGAGGCTGCCGTCGGCGGTGTAGACCGTATAACCGTCGTACTCATCAAAGATCACGTCTTTTTTACCGGTTGTGATCATTGGTTCAATCGCGATTACCATACCTGATTCTAAGGTTGGTGACTCGCCTTTCATGACAAAGTTAGGTACCGTTGGTTCTTCGTGAATATCATACCCGACCCCGTGCCCGCAGAGTGCTTCGACGATTCCAAATCCTTCCGGGACCACAGCTTCGATGGCGGCGCCGATCGCTTTTACTTTAGCGCCTGGCTGCGCAGCCGCGATTCCAGCCTTGAGCGCGGCTTTGGTCACATCGAGCAACTGCTGCGCTTCTGGCGCAAGCGTGCCGACCCCAACCGTTCGGGCCGAATCTACTACCAATCCTTCGTACCCAATCACGAGGTCAATACTTACAACATCGCCTGACTCAAAGTTGACCGGGTCTTCAGTTGGAATTCCGTGGACCAGTACATCATTCACTGATACACATGTCGCGGCCGGAAAGGGTCTGGGAGCAAAGTGTGCGTGGTACCCAAGAATCATCGGCTCTACTCCATATTCTTCTACCAACTCCATTGCTCGATCATCAATATCTAGTGAGGTGTTACCAACCACTGCTTCTTTTTCCAGTTCATCAAGTATGCTCGCCAAAATCTTTCCCGCTTTGCGGAGCTTTTTGATATCTTCAGGAGTTTTGAGAGTAATCGCCATGTTACGTGAGCTTAAGTCCCGCGGCAATAGCAGTAGCGACTTCGTCCATAGTTTGATCACCATTGATAGTGACAAAATTGGTGTTCTCCCGATTATTAAAATAATCCAAGAGCGGCTTGGTTTGCTTATGATAGAGTCGGAGTCTTTCATCAATGGCGTCAGTAGTATCGTCAGCCCGGCCGCGCCCGAGCATGCGCTCCCGAATCACCGCATCAGGTGTATCAAGAAACACTACAGACAATTCTGGTCGGCCGTAGAACGTAAGGAGTTCTTCCAGTAGATTCACTTGCGCCAGGTTACGCGGGTACCCATCGAGGATAATGGTACTGTCGGTAGCGAGCTTATCTTTAAATTCACCGACTACCAATGCGTTAGTAATGAACTCCGGAACCAGGTTGCCGGCGTTAATTGTTTCTTTAATCCGATCGGCAGTATATCCGCCCTCTGCCGCCAGCGCACGAAAGATATTCCCGGTTTGAATTAGCAATACAGATCCGCCAAGGTTCGCCATCAAGCGTTCCACTTGCGTTCCTTTCCCACTCGCCTGGGGGCCAATAAATAAAATAGTCTGTGGTTGCATATTAATGTTTAGTTTTACTAATGATCGTGTCAACGATATCCATCAGCTGCAGCTTGGCTGAATCAAACTCACCATTCCGGTTCTCAACCACATAGTCTGCTTTATCAGCAAAGAGGATTTCCCGCTCATAGCGTTCTTTTCGGTGCGTCAGCTCCTCGTCCGAAATTGGGGCTCGATTCTTGATTCGTTCTTCCATGGCCTCCCAACTGCCGGCGGTAATGAAAACGATACTTAAATTTTCCGGTGGCAGCATATCTTTAATCATCTGGGCGCCACGAATCTCGACTTCGCGGATGACAATCTGTCCGGCTTTGACCTTGTCGGTAATTTCTGACTTCAACGTGCCATAGTAGCGCCCGCCATCTTGCTGAATCCATTCAAGGAATTCATCATTAGCAATCCGTTGTCTAAATTCTTCGTCAGTGACAAAGTAATAATTTTCTCCTTCTACTTCACCTGGTCGCATTGGACGCGAGGTACATGAGACTGCGTGCGAGAGGTCATGTCGCGTTTCTTTCAGATACGCTAATAACGTACTTTTGCCCCCGCCTGGTACAGCGACCAGCAAAATCAGATGCCCTGGATATGTATTACTCTCCATAATCCACCAAGAGTACCAATTATTGGCCGTTCTGCAATGTTTTTGGGCCGTGCTATGCTACAAGCACCGTATGAATAAAAAACACATTATAACGATTTCCGGCAAGCCCGGGAGCGGCAAGTCTTCGACCGCTGACAAAGTGGCCGAACTGCTCAGCTACACTCGCTATTCATCCGGGAGTATGGTTCGAAAAATTATCGAGAAACGCGGACTCACTCTCGAAGAATACAATAAGATTGCCGCAAAAGACCACAGTATTGACGCTGAAATTGATGAAGCGCTGAGAGCACTGCGAGATAAAAAAGACATTGTGGTCGATTCTCGACTGGGCTTTTACTGGATTCCAGAATCTTTTAAAGTGTATTTGGATTTGGATATGGATGTAGCGAGTGTCCGTATCTACAAAGATATAGATGCCAACGCCCAGCGAAAAGGTGAAGTCGGGACTTCAATGGCTGATGTCACCAGACAGGTCAAAGAACGAATGGAAGACGAGCGGGGGCGATTTAAAACTATGTACGGTGTCGATCCGTACGCTAGTAATAACTTTGACCTGGTGATTGACACTTCACAACACAGCCCGCTGACTGTCGCTTCAACTGTTTTTGATTACTACAAACGTTGGTTGAATTCTGACACCTGGCAACCAGTCCATAGTGAAGTACCACTTGGATACTCTCTTAAAAACGACTACTAATTTTAATACCACAATTAATTTCGAAATTAATTGTGGTATTCACGAAACACCAAACCCCCGTGGCTGTGCCACGGGGTTTGGTGTTTTGTTACTCGAATCTATCTAGTAGTTGAGTGAGGAGAAAAATTGCTTTAGCTGCTAGGAGCGTAAGCAAAATGTTCAAAGCCACAAAATTGCTTTGGATACGAGACGGACAAGAAAAAAGACCCGAGGTGAACTTTATTGTTCAGTGAAGGGTCTTTTTTCGTAGTCTAACGAAGTAGACGGAGTGATTTTGCGGCTTTGATTAATATTCGCGAAGAGATATTTGAGCATCGAGTCGGCGTATCAAATCAAGGACAACTGACACAATAATCAAGAGTGCTGTTCCACCAATCGCTAGAGCAGATACTCCAGTGAAGACTTGCATTCCAACTGGCAAGACAGCCACAAAGCCAAGGAACATAGCGCCTACGAGCGTCAGACGTGTAATCAGATTACCAAGGTACTCTGAAGTCTGTGCGCCTGGTCGCAGACCCGGGACAAATGCTCCTGATCGTTGCAAGTTCTTGGCAATGGCATCTGGGTCAAACGTTACCGCTGTGTAGAAGAAGGTAAAGAGGAAGACCAAGACAAAGTAAGCCAAACCATAATAAATTTGATTATTAAGGAATGTGGTTACAGCTTCATTAGCCGGACCTACCCACGGGAATTCAAAGGCTGAGAGGATGTTCAAAATCATCTGCGGGAACAATAGGATTGAGATCGCAAAGATGATCGGGATAACACCAGCTTGGTTGAGGCGAAGTGGGAGGTATGAGGCTGAGCCACCGTACGTTTTGCCACCACGACTCTGCTTGGCGTAAGTAATCGGTACTGGTCGTTCAGCCTCGGTCATTACAACCACTGCCAAAATTACCAAGAGTGCAATGACTCCAAAGCCAATGTAGAGCGGTAGTTGCGATGGATCAAAGCTAAAGAGTAGCTGCGAAAGCGTAGACGGCAGTCCGGCCACGATACCAGCAAAGATAATGATGGATACACCGTTACCAATTCCGTATTCGGTTACCAACTCACCAATCCACATCAAGAGGATTGAACCTGCCACTACCAGAATAACGTTCGTTACAAATTCAAAGGTCGAAAGACCAGAGATTACCCCTTGACTCTGTAGTAGCGTGAGAAATCCAAAGCCTTGTAATACAGCCAGTGGTAATGTGAGTAACCGACTGTACTGCGTAAACTTGGCGCGGCCGGCTTCTCCTTCTTCGGTGTATAAACTCTTGAGTTGTGGGCTCATGACTGTCAGTAACTGCATGATGATAGAAGCCGTAATAAACGGCCCTACTCCAAGCATCACAATCGAGAGGTTCGCGAGCCCCCCACCTGAGAATAGGTTGAGGAGTCCGAGGAATTGGTTATTGGCAAAGAATTGCTCCAACACTGACTGATCTACCCCTGGAATTGGGATTACTGCCAAGATTCGGAAGAGAACAATCGCCCCCAGTACGAACAATACTCGGTTACGAATTGTCTCATCGGTGAAGATAATCTTTAGTTTGCGGAAAAATGTTTGCATAGGCGATATTGTACCGCTTATGCGACAGTCCCACCAGCAGCCTCAAGCTTGACTTTGGCGCTCGCAGATACCTGACAATCTTTTACCGTAAACTTCTTGCTCACTTCACCATTACCAAGAATCTTTACTTTTGGTGCTCGTTTGCGTTTCATCGCAATGAGTCCAGCTTTAGCTAGTGTTTTTGGTGTTACTTCAAATCCAGCATCAAGCTTGGCTTCGAGTGCTGATACATTGATGGCAACGATTTCTGGTCGTTCTGCATTCACTGTCCGAGCCCGGTTTGCACCATGCCCACGGAGCTTGGGTAGCTTCTTGATGATTTCTCGCATTTCTGGACGAGTACTGTTACCAGCGCGGGCTTTCTGACCCTTGTGTCCTTTACCAGATGTCTTTCCTCGTTTACCGCCGCGCCCAATGCGCTTGGCGACTTTACGTGCTTTTTTCGGTTGTAGTTCGTGTAATTGCATACTTATTTCTTAGTCTTAAGCTGCTTTAGGGCTTCGACCGTAGCGCGGGCGTTGTTCAATTTATTTTTAGTTCGAGACAATAGCTTAGCAGTTACATCTTTGACTCCAGCCAATTCAAGAACCGTACGAACCGAACTACCGGCTACGAGTCCACGACCCGGCGCTGGCATAATCATCAACTCGCTCGACGCATACTTGGTATGAACGTCATGTGGAATGTGCATATCTTTGTTCATTGGCACCTGGATCATGTGTTTCTTCGCGTCACGCACAGCCTTTTCAATCGCCAACTGCGTGTCTCCAGCCTTACCAATCCCTACTCCCACTTTTCCTTTCTTGTCTCCAATCACCATCGCTACTGAAAATGAGAAGCGACGTCCTCCAGCCATAACTCGAGTTACGCGTCGGATGCTGACAATTTTTTGATCGTACTCAGGGCGAGCACGTTCATCACGGCGACCCCCGCGACGAGCGCGACGAGGAGCGCGACGATTGCGGTCGCCACCAGCTCCTCCTCCCCCTCGGCGTGGTCGCTCAGTTCGCGCATCAGTTTGTTCTCCAGCTCCAGCTTCTGTAGCTGGGGCGGGGGTAACTGGCGCGGTAGCGTCTGTTGTTTTTGTTTCTTCTGCCGTAGTCATAATTGAGAATAATTTGGTTTATAGTGTGAGGCCAGCTGCACGAGCTCCATCAGCGAGCGCAGCAACGATACCTTGGTACTGAAAACCACCGCGGTCAAATACCACTGCGGTTACTCCAGATTTTTTAGCCGCTTCAGCGATTGCTGTACCGACTGCGGTGGCTCGTTCGGTTCCGTTTGCTCCTTTTTGGTCGCGTGAATCAACCGCCGCCAATGTCTTGCCTGCGTCATCATCGATCAACTGTGCGTAGACAAATCGGTTACTACGAAATACCGCAAGGCGAGGTCGCAGAGCTGTACCTTTTACTCGAGCTCGAATTCGCTTGTGGCGAACAACTCGTTTTTCGGTTTTGTATTGTGCTTTATTCATACAAATTTTATGGGAGAAGCACTAAACAGCCTTCTTACCTTGCTTACGAATAATATGTTCACCTCGGTACCGGATACCTTTCCCTTTGTATGGCTCTGGTTCCTTAACCTTGCGCACGTTAGCAGCAAACTGCCCGACCGCGTCTTTGTCTGATCCGGTGATAGTGATGACGTTTTTTTCTACTACTGTAGTAAGGCCTTCTGGTACTGCCATCTCAACTGGATGAGAGAATCCCATACTCATGGCAAGTGTTGTACCTTTCATTTCCGCTCGGTATCCAACCCCTTCGATTTCCAAGACTTTAGTGAAACCTTCTGTCACTCCAGTCACCATGTTGGCGAGGTGTGACGCGTAGGTTCCCCAAAGCGCAGCGGCTTGATCAGTCTTTTGTGGCGTCAATGTAATGACTCCGTCAGTGATGTCGAACGCTACGTGGCGACTCTTCATTGTGCGCACGAGCGTTCCCTTCGGTCCTTTTACCGTCATAGTATCATTTGCAAATTCTGCAGTGACACCACTCGGAAGTTGAACCGGTAGTTTTCCTAGTCGACTCATACTTACCAGATTATAAAGAGCTGCTCACCACCCATGTGTTTCTCACGTGCTTCTTGGTCAGTGAGAATTCCAGCTGGGGTTGAGAGCATCATGTGCCCATTGCCAAACTTTACCGGGTGAATATCTTTCACCTTGGTGTAGAGTCGCCGACCTGGTTTACTGACTCGTTTGACACCATTAATAGCATGTCGGCCGTTCTCGTATTTG
This sequence comes from uncultured Candidatus Saccharibacteria bacterium, assembly GCA_964352875.1. Taxonomy (GTDB): domain Bacteria; phylum Patescibacteriota; class Minisyncoccia; order Phycocordibacterales; family UBA918; genus OLB19. The sequence continues at coordinate 45,364 of CAYGTP010000001.1, read as the reverse complement.
AGTTTGACTGACAACTGCTTTTTTACACCTTCAGACGCTGTTCCAGTGTCTTCGATGTACCCGACTTCCTTGAGCTTTGTCGCGATCGCGTGGCGAAGATTAGAGTACGGTAGTGATACCGTATCTTTACCCACCATGCCCGCGTTTTTAAGACGAATAATAAAATCGCCGACTGTATCGCTTACCATGATGATTTCTTAACTCCTGGAATGTGTCCTTCGTGAGCGGCTTCGCGGAAGCAAATACGACACATGTCAAAGTCTCGCATGTACCCGCGTTTGCGGCCACAAAGATGACACCGTCGTACCACTCGACATTTGAACTTAGGTTCGCGTGATGCGCGCACCACAATTGATGTTCGTGCCATGCTTGAGTAAAAGAGCGTAGCGACTATTACGAAAGTACGTCCTTAAGATGTGCCTTCCCAGCACATCGTCGGACGTAGACCGAACATATCGCCCTACTCTTCTCTATTTAATTGTTTGAAGCCGTATCACCAAGAATCGGTGACGTACTCCCTGATAAATCCGGCTGGCTAGCCAACGCTTGCTCGCCTTCCCCGCTGCGCTATTGCCCAGCGTTGATGTGGCCAACAATACCAGAATTACATGAAATAACAAGGGCGCGAGCTTCGCTCGCGCCCGACATAATAATGCACCTTTTTGTGTATACTACAGAGAGAGCACATCAACAGTAACGAAAGGAAACGTTATGCCTGCACCAGTTCTGGTTCCTGTCATAGCCATCGCCAATTCGACAGTCGCTCGTCAACTTGCACTCGGCCTGCTCGGCTGGCTTGGCGTCGCGACCACCATTGGTGTCGCGACCGCTGCCTACCGCGACGCGCACTATCGTCCCGCAGACTCATCCTCCAAGGAGAACTGATATGCCGATGCTACTCATCCCCGTGGCCGTGGCTACGGGTACGAAACTGACGCCTCTGGTCGCTAAGTGGCTGCTTCGCCTTATGACTGCCGGCATGGTAGTTGAGGCGGGGCGACTCACCCTGACCGAAATCAAACGTGGTGGAGTGGTCTCCAGACCACCGCTCGACAGCACACAGACACAGCCTGAGTGACTCCATAGCACTCTGCCAGCCTACGATGATTACCGTGGGCTGGTTTTTTGTTCAGCTACTGAAGCATGTACCACAACCCTCATGTTGTTTACAAATTATAAAATTATAGTTTAATGACTACAGACACAACAGGAGGGTCTTATGGCACTGGTTACCACGACAGCCATCTTGGCACTGAAGTTTTTTGGTAGCAATGTTGTTGCGCCTTACCTACTGAACCGTTTGTGGCAGCATGGGTTTGATGTGCGAGCAACCACAGACAAACTCAGTGAGGACCTGGGTCGATACACGAATACGAGTGATCTCATTCGTCTGGTACAGTCGCTCAGTGGAGCCTCTGACTTGCGCACCGTGGTGCAGTTCGCGGTCCAGTTAAAAGCCGCTCGGGCCTCACTCAGTGCCGAACAAGCCGCTGGCTTCAATCGTACGATTGGCCTCGACGAGAGAATCGAGTCATTACTTCGCTCGGTGCTGCTGCGGGCAGGATTAACACTGCTGAAATCACGGCGTCACCGTACACAGTCGGCCGAGGAGCATTTGGCGCAAAAATACCTCGGCCTCTACTTGCTCGGCCGAGCCGGTGACAGTATCAGCGAAAGTAAGCGAACTGATGTGCTGTTGGATCTGATTTATGCCCACCAAGCAGTCGACGGTCATCAGTCAGCTCCGGTTGCTGACCTGTTAGCGACATTCTTGCCCGAAAAAGGTCCAGCAATCGAGCAAGCAATTCGAACATCTCCCACCTTCCAGCACCTTCGCGACAACGGGCTACCTGATAACGCAGCCGCCTACATGACAGCAGCGCTCGGGTGTGACACACCCAAGGGCAATGAGTGGTCACTGCTCGAGGAGTTGCCGAGTCAGTTCGGCGCGTTACTCCAGGCACACTAACCCAATACAACGCCCACGGAACTCATTCCGTGGGCGTTTTTACGTAGTTACCGCTACAAAAGAAAAGCGCGCAGCCATTATAGCTGCGCGCGCGGATCTCACGATGAGATCAGAGTGTGGAGGGTTACTTCAGGGTAACGCCCCACTTTTTGCCGAAGGCGGCAAGGATTTCGGCGTCCCAGGCTACCTCACCGGCGTCCGGGTCGGTAAGTTGGTGCACCTGAGCGAACTCCGGATCATACACGTACATCCGGAGATCGCTGGTAAACACCAGGCTGTCACGATTACTCTTACTGACCAATCGAGCCAAATAGAGCGATCGCACCGAGCCGCCGAGTTCCCGCTTGTAGGCGGTTACCTCAGCGATCTCAAACCGACCCCACACCGCTTCCGGCAAAGCGTTGCGAACCTTGGCCGCGACCGCCGTCGGTCCGTCCATCGTGTCCATCCCCTCCGCCGTAGCATCGAGCATGTACACAATCGGTCGGCCATCGGCGTCAGTCGCACCATCAGCCGGGATCCATAGATCATAGGCCAAGGTGTCACCCTCGCCCCACGGCTGCAGCGCGATATGCGCGTACATCGCTGGCTCCGATCGGTCCGACAACCCCACCCACCTACCAAAGTGCGGCATATGGTTGCGGTCCGTGACCGAGTCTGGGATCCGCACGTCACCCGACCGACTGGTCGAGAACGGCGCCCAAACGTCCCGGTGGAAGCGAAAGCTTTCCGCAATCCGCCTGGCCGTCGCCTCGGCAATCAGGTTGTTCCCCGTCAGGAAGGAGAACTTCCCAGCCGCAATCTCTTCCGGTGACACGTACGTGCCGAGACCGAAGAGTTCGCGATAGACCATCGAAGGGATGGCGTCGTCAATCGCCTCAGCACCCGCCGGCCACAGTGAGCCGAGCCAGGTGCCCTGCAGCCAGACCTGCTGGTACTGGTTGCATTGGGGAATCACGACCACCCCACCGAATTTCTTCTGCCGCGGGAATCCGGCAAACCGGCCGAACGAAACCACCTGCACCCAGCGGCCAGCATCGTCCTGCATCAGCCGCATTTCGTGCGGCTCGTGCGTGGCCAACCGCGAGAGCGGCAAGCGACGATGCGCGGCAGTGTAGACATTTCGCCCCGCGACACCCTGCGGGTGAGCATCGAAGCAGACACTCTGGCGCTGACCTTCGTCACGCCCGAACGTCACGCTGGTCGAGGTTGCCGGCAGAGCGAACAAATCAGTCGCCGGTTTCGCCCACCGCTCCATGAGGTGGAGCCGGTCGATCATGGCCGTCCACATCTGCTTGTCACCCACCGACACATAGGCCGGATTGGAGGCCGTGGTGACGCCAGCTTCGAGCTTGGCATTCATCCCGTCTCGCATCACCGCCAGCGGATACAGCCGCGGCTCTACCATGACCGGCAGCGTCGCCCCATTCACCGGCACGATTGCCAGTGACTCATGCTGAGCGTAGAGGTGGGTGTAGTAGTTCACCTCATCGGCCAGCTTTGCCATGAAGATCGCCAGCAGCGCAACGGCGGTTACACCGAGCGCTTCACCAATCCACGACTGGCGAGTGAGGTTACCAACCCAGCGGAAAAGTCGGTAGACTCCCCACAAGGTAGCAATCGCCATCGACATGATCGGTAGGTACAGGCCGAAATTAACGACCTTGACCAAAACCGGCGCCCAGAGCTCGCGCGTCCAGGGCAGTACCACGAGGATGATGATCCAGGTGAGTACCTTGAAAAGCGAGCCACTCCAGGTTTCCCGGCGACCGAACAGAAACCATCCGACTCCACGCAGCGTATTGTACGCAAACGCGAAGGGGTAGATGGTCACCCGGGCGATGCCGAGAGCCTGCCGGTTGGCAGCTTCCTCCTCTTCGGTGAGCTTCGCGTCAAGGTGACCCCACTCGTAGAGGCGGCTATAGATCGTGGCGATCTGCCGCAGCGTCCAGACAAGCACCCGCCACTCTTCGTAGTGCACCCGACGACCGAGTGTAGCGATGTACCGAAAGCCGAGCAGAAGTCGCCCGAGCCACGGCGCTGCCCAGATACCGAGCAGTACGCCGCCCGATACCTCAAGGAGCTCAAGGTGAGCTCGCCAACCGGTGAGCACATCCCACAGCGTGGGCGATGCGACACCGACTTCGGTCGGGGTGGCGACGATCGTGTAGAAGGTGTAGCCAACACCGACAAGAGCGGCAGCGATGAAGTCGTTGACACTCACGGTGGAGTGAAGAAAACCTCGGCCGAGGTTTTTGGACTTGGCCTCGTCGCGGACGCGGCCCATGTTGTAGAACCAGGTCCGCACGCGGAAGCCGGCGATGGCGTTCACCAGGTAGAGGAGAACGCCCCAGAGGGCCGGCATGGCGTAGCCATTAGCCCATAACCACGAGAGGCCAATCAGCCCCATGGCCGTAAGCCAGTTGAGGCTCTGCTCGACGTAGGGCACGAAGACGTACCCAAGGACGACGGCGCCACTAACCGCAAACGGCAGTGTCGTGCGGCCGGCTTTTTTCAAACGTCCGACCAGCGTCGGCTGGTCATCGGTCGGCTCCGGCGGAACCGGAGTGACGGAAGTTCCTTCCATGTTGTTCTCCTTAGTTTGTTTTGTGAAGACCGCAAAGATCTTGTTTTTTCTTTTTTTGACCTCACGGTCGCTGTCCGTGATTATAGCACTTATTTTAAAAAAGTCAAAGATAAACCGCCCAGTGAAGACTTCACCGGGCGGTTAGACGGGTGGGCGGCCGCAAACGGTCGCCCCTTCCCAGAGGGTCGGCTTGAGGTTTGCTCCAAGCATGAGCCGTGCCCAGGCTCGGTCGGATACGCAACGCGCATTCCGTTCGTAGCGCATACCGTAGTTACGACCACGCCAGCCTTGTCCTGGCACACCATCCGGGTCGATTCCGAGCATCCGCGCTTCGGTCTTAAGCCGTCGTGCCTCACGGATCTCTTGAATCCGCGCTCGGGCTTGGGCGTGGAGGTACCCACGTACCCAGCGTTGCCGCACCAGGAAGCGTACGAACCGGCGTCCAATCCGGCGCTGCCAGTACGAGACGACTGGTATCCAACCGGTGATGAGTCGATGCCATAGCCAACTCACTCCATTCACGATTCGCGCCACTCCCGGCACGTTGTGGTAGAGGTTGCGCAGCATTATCTGAACGTATGGCCAGATAAGTTCAACCAGCGGCTGCACTACCCAGTACAGTCGCATGGCAATCTGCTTCACTGGACCGAGCGACACCAGCCAAGCCAGTACTTGCCAACTGACCGTGAAGGCGGCCCACACCATGGTAACGATCGAGATCAACAGCGCGAAGATCCCGTAGTACCCAAAAGTGCGGTAGAAATATCCTTTCACGTACCGGTACCACAGCTTGGCGCGACGTACCTGCTTGGCTTTGAACGCCCTAATGCGACGCCGGTCACGGGCGTCAAAGAGAGCGACTAGAAATACTACGAGCAAGATCGGCGTGAGAATGGCCATGATAATCGACTTTACAATCGACTTCTTGAACCAGATACTCACCACCAGAAGCACGTTCTGCCAGAATTGCTCTTTGAAGACCTCGATCCACAGCCAGGCGAGAAATGCCTGGGCTTCACGTAGGTATTCAATTACAATCGGTGGCGCCCAGAGACACAGCACGTACGCCACCACCCCCGCCAGGGCGATGAACGCACCAAAGCGAGTGTGGTGATTTTTGGACATTGTCCCTCCTTTTATTTTGAAGTACTGAAGTACTGTTTGTTTTTAATTAAAGCACATTTTTTTAAAAAGTAAATGCCGCACCGTCCTTTGGACGGTGCGGCGAGGGTTCACTCGGCAGCCTTGGGCAAGACCGGCGGTGTCTGCTCTCTGCACACTTGATCTGCAGTCGCACGCCGACCACGCAACTGTGCGATGCGAGCCAGTCGTTCTCGTCGCTTCACAATCCATTCGGCATTGCGATAGCGCTGGCGAATCGCCCAGCGCACACGATCACGTTTCTTTTGTCGCTTTTCCTCGTCGGTCAACTGGCGGGTCAGTCTGAGTTTCCGACCAATCCACCGAAACCAGTGGAAATCTGGCATGAGTCGCATCACGATCGGCGCCATCCAGCGTCGGGCGAGGCGACCGATCCAGCCAGTTAAACGGAAGGCCCACTTGCGGAAGCCAAGCTTCTGCGCAAAGTAAACCAACTTACCCCACACCAGCGTAAAGACCCACACCACCGAGCTCGGGAGCTTGATGAACCCAAGCCACAGCACCATGTAGACCGAAAAGAAGCTGTAGAAGATCACGAAGAATATGAGGGCCAAGATTGCTGCAATGGCGTGTCCCGCATACTTGCCAAACCACCGCTCAGCGTGGCCAACGAACCAGCTCTTGCAGCGAAGTACGTTATCCTTGCGGCGCCGCAACCACCGCTTAATGGCTGACACCCAGGTGCCCGGGAGCAACATGAGCACGATCGTCGGGACCAGGTAGAGGATCGCTAGCCGTTTCGGGATCTCCACCAACACCCAATTGCGGCCCATGGCGATAAACCAGGTGACGAGGTTTCGCCACAACCCAGCGATGCTGAGTGTTTCCCACCATGAGCCCATCGCTTCAAGTAGAAGCTCAATCGTCTGCAGGAGGTACCGTTCGTAGACCAGATACCCCCCGACCGCCACAGCGATCGTCAGCCCAATCAGGAAGACAAGCCGAATTAGCTCCAACACTTCTCCCTGACATCGGGTCCAGAGTCGTTTGAACATGTGTACCTCCTTCTCCGTTACTCACGGCGAATGTTAGTGTGTCTCGACTGCAACGTAGGTTGCGACCGAGAAACGACTACGCAGGTATCGAAATCGACACTCGACGCACGTACGTTGCGACGTCGCTTGACCGCTCCTGGTGTTTACGAGCACATACCTGAAGAATTGCCACCAAGTCGGCATGCGATCCTTCTTCTGGGCGATTGGTCAACCGAGCGACATAGTTCTCATCGACAAGCTGCGGCAGATCCTGCTCACTGATGAGGTCGATCCGGACTTTGCGATGCGGCCCATCCATCGAGAACGTCACGCAACAATAGCAGACATACTCCACAAACGTTCCGCCACAAGCGCGCACGATATGTCCAGGGCCGCCAAGTTCAGATACGATGTCAACCACTCGCTTCATGAACGTATGATGCATGGTCGGGTCACCCAACATGATAAACGACCCGAGCGCGGTCGTATCACAACGCTTAGTGGCTTTGATGATCATGTCAACGAGCGCTGGATTTGGAAACGCTCGCAGAATCGGCTCAGCCGACTGCACTGTTCGCGGTTTGATGAATACCCGTCCATCAGGTTGTTCATCGAAGATACATACCGTTACTATCACTTCGTGCGGAAGGTGACCCTGCCGCAAGGCTCGTCGGATGCGACGGTGGTTGAGGTACGAAAACGCCGCAACGGTAGCGAGACCAAGCAGCACAAACGAAAACTCAAAGAGGTATGTCTTCGCGTACTCACTTGCCGCAGGCGCATACTCTGTGAGTGCGGCTACTGTTTCATTCGCAACAAGGTGGAGTGGTTCCATGGTGTCCTAGCTCCTTTGTGTTACCTATTTTCCGCTCGTACCCTACCACCACATATTGACTTTGTAAAGTTTTATGGTAATTTTTGACCGAGCTGTTCTTATAAAAAAGAGGTACCAATCATGACCTCCTACCAACCGAGCCGAGTGGATCGCTATCTACCGCGAGTGGATACGCTGACACTCATCCTCTTCGTGATCGCGTTCATCGCGCTACCGATTATCTTCAGCTGGAAAGGCTTTGCCTACATGCTGGGGACGATCTTGTTTGCAATTGGCGTGCGTCCGCACATCGAACGTCTCGCGCAATCAGGTCATCGACTGACCTTTGCACTCAATTGGCGAGGCAAACGCTACGAGCGAGCGTTCCACCTCCAAATGAGCTCCGAAGACGCCGCTGCCAAGCTGGTGAGTCGATCGCTGCTCATCTTTGCATTCGCGGCGTTTCCGGTACTGGTGTTTATCTTGCAGCAGCAGGGCACAGTGTTCGCCGAACGTTTGGCGGCTCAGCAAGGCACCATCATGGCAGCCCTCAATGAGACTTTGAACTGGTCGCGCGAAGTAGCGCCAGGTCTCGTGCCTCAGGGTGACGTCGCAGGTGTAACGGGCGGCATCATTGGGCAAGTGTTCGGCGACCTCAAGAAGCTCGCACTGACACTCTCGAGCGTCACACTGAAGGTCACCGGAGTGCTGCTGAAGGACTGGGTCCTGCTTGTTATCAGCATCATTTTGCTCGGCCAGATGATGAAGTACTGGCGAACAGAGTGTGACCGGTTCCGTTACATCGTAGTCGAAGGGATCTCGAACAACCCGAACAGTCAGCTGCGGCGTAATTTCATGCGCTACCTTGAGCTGTATCAAGAGGGTCTGAGTGTCCTCATGATCGGTTTCCTTGAAGTGGCGATGACACTCTCGGCTATCTACTTCGTGCTGATGGTGCTGTTTCCGTTCAACATGAGCTTGGGAGCCCTGCTCCTCATATCGCTCACCCTCGGGTTCATTACCGCCATCTGGAAGATCGGCGGTGCCATCGCGATGGGGGTTGGTGGTCTACTCATGATCCTCAACTTCCAACCCGGTCTCGGCTGGTTTGGGTTTGAGATTGGGTCGTTTGGTCTTCTGATCGACGTGTTCCTGATCAAGACCGGAGCCATTTTGGCGATCAGCAAGGTGCTCGGATTGTTGGAGGCGTACAACTACACGCCCACCGTGATCGGTGCCAAACTCAATCTCACCAAGATGCAGATGGTGGCTACTATTCTCATCTGGGCGCTCGGCACTGGTTTCTTCGGTATGATCTGGGGCGTGCTGATTATGCTTTGCTTCCAGGCCAGCCAAAGCCTCGGCAACGAGCTGCGCGGAGAGCAAATCAAGCAGCGCTAATTGGCAGACTAAGAAGATGTATACCGCACCCGGCGCACCCATCGTGCGCCGGGATTTTTGTACTCGCTATAATGAAAACCGCCCCGGTCTGAATACAGACCGGGGCGTGATGTGTCACGTTACCCAAATATCATTATCATTACCAGTAGGATGAGGAGTAGAATTACACCGAACTCCACATACATATGGCGTGCAATCCGCTTCTTTCTCATTGATGTTCCTCCCGATTGATTTCCTAATAATATGCTTTAATTATTTAGTTTTGTCAATGACGCACCAAAGCCCGGCGCTACGCGCCGGGCTTTGGTGTTATGTATTGTATTTTGCTATGCTGCGAAACTATTCAGCTTCTGCAACTTCAGGCTTCTGCAATGGCAGGGTCAAGTTTCTAATTCGCTTACGCTCATAAGAACTTCCTCCCCGGGCTCGACTGTTTTTGCATTGAGAATAGCAAAAACATGTCTCCGCCTCTTGCAGTTTTAGAAAGCAAAAACTATTTGCTTTCTAAAAGAATTAGTTACTCCGTAACTTCTTCTTTTTTCAACGGCAAGCCAATGTGTCGAAGCAACGCTTCAGCTTCAACTTTGTTCTTGGCAGTAGTCACAATTGTGATCGCCATACCAAACACATCTTTCAATTCTTCATCAGTACATTCTGGGAAGATCGTATGTTCTTTAAGACCAAGTGTAATGTTTCCCATTTCGTCAATCGCAGTAGCGTTGAGCCCACGGAAGTCACGAGTCTGCGGCAACGCAATGTTGATGAGCTTATCAAGAAAATGATTCATTCGTGCACCTCGTAAGGTCACCTGATAACCAACGATATCACCTTCACGTAGTTTAAAGCTCGCAATTGACTGTCTGGCTGGTCGTGGCGCTGGCTTTTGGCCAGTGATCTGCGCCATACGGTCTTGAATCAGAGCCAGCTTTTGTTTGTCATCAATCTTACCAGTTCCAACTGACACCACTACTTTTTCAATAGTTGGCGCTTGATGAACATTCTTGAATCCAAGCGTTTCTTTCATAGTGGCAAATACGCCACTCAGTCTTTGTTGTGTGGTTTCCATAAGCCTTAGATTTTCTTACCACTCGGGCGAGCCACGCGAATCTTTTTGCGCTTCTCACCTTCGCCTTCAAAGCTGTACCCGACGCGTACGGCCTTACCGCCTTCCATCAACGCTACGTTTGAAGCGTCAATCGGGAGACTCTTTTCAATAATTTGTCCTTGTGAACGAGTCCGTCGATTCTTTTGGTGCTTGGTGACGACATTAACGCCTTCGACCACTACCTGATTAGAATCTTTGAGTGCACGCACTACAGCGCCAGTTTTGCCTTTATCTTTGCCTGTGAGTACTTTCACAGTATCTCCTTGTTTGATTTTCATACGAAATATTTAGAAGAGACTACACTACCTCTGGGGCTAGTGAGACAATTTTCTGATAACCAGCTTCTGCGAGTTCACGTGGGATCGGACCAAAGACACGGTTCGCTTTTGGCTCTTTCTTGTCTTTGTCGATAATCACAACCGCGTTGTCATCAAAGCGAACGTAACTACCGTCTTTGCGCCGAAACGCTTTTTTCTGTCGTACAACAACAGCTGTGACAACATCTTTTTTCTTAACTGACTTTCTTGGTTCAGCGCTCTGTACGGCTACAACAACTTGTTCTCCAAGTTCAGCGTAACGCTTTTTTGAGCCACCAAGAACTTTAAACACACGGCCGATTTTGGCACCTGAGTTATCCGTAATTTTTACGAGAGTTTGTGGTTGAATCATACACTAGGCAGTAGTTACGAGAGCAAAGTGCTTGCGCTTGCTCATCGGGCGAATTTCTTTGATTTCGACCTTGTCTCCAACTTGCGCGGTGTTACCGGCATCGTGCACTAAAAACTTTTTGGTGCGGCGTTGGAACTTCTTGTACTTAAGGTGCTTCACGTATCGTTCTACCGCTACGGTGATAGTATCCTGCATTTTGCTGGCGACCACGGTCCCGCGCAAGACGCGTCCAGCGTGAGTCGCTTCAGTGGTTTTGGTTTCGTTTGATTCCATACGCTAGGCGTTAATGTGCTTACGGCGTTCAGTCTGTTCAGTCAACGCGCGGGCAATGGTAAGTTTGGCGGCGCGGACAGTTCCGGCCTTACGACTAAACGCATCTTTGAAACGTTCAGCCCGAAGAGTTGCCCGCTGAGCTTCGATCAACTCAGTCAATTCAGCGTCACTCTTCTTTTTGATGTCTTGCATATCAATCATAAGCATTACACTAGGCGCGAGTATCCTCGCGGCGCACAAACTTAGCTGTTAATGGCAATTTGGCAGTCGCTTTACGAAGCGCTTCTTTCGCAATATCTTCTGGAACACCGGCGATTTCAAAGAGGACGCGGCCCGGTGCAACTTCGAACACAAAGTGATCTGGGTCACCCTTACCTTTCCCCATCGGTACTTCAGCCGCTTTTTTGGTAATTGGTTTGTCTGGGAAAATTCGAATCCACGTCCGTCCGGTTTTACCAATGGTTCGAGAAATTACTCGACGAGCTGCTTCGATTTGATTACTGCGCACCCGCGAAGCAGAAGTAGCCTTAAGCCCGTAGTCACCAAAAGCAACGGTAATACCGCGGGTTTCTGGTGAATTACGCTTGGCTTCGCTTTTACGGCCAACTTGCCACTTGCGGTGCTTTACTTTTTTCGGAAACAACATACTTAAGCGTTACGTCCGTTACGTGAGGTATGTGTTTCACCACCAGTCTTGCGGTCTTCAAATACTTCACCTCGATAAATCCATACTTTGATACCGATCGTACCGTATGGCAGAGCTGCCCGAACACGCGCAAAGTCGATGTCAGCGCGGAGAGTCTGTAGCGGCACCTGACCTTTTTTAAGCTCTTCACGGCGAGCCATGTCAGCCCCCCCAAGACGGCCAGCGAGAATAATTCGAACTCCTTGTACATCTCGGTTTGCCATGACCTTCTCTACCGTTTGCTTCATTACTCGACGAAACGTCATGCGCTTTTCGAGACCTTCAGCAATCATTTGCCCAACAATCTGAGCGCTTGATTCTGGTGACCGGATTTCTTCAATATCAATCTTGATATCTGGCTTGTCGCTGAGTTTCAGCGTACGAAGCAGCATATCAATCTCTTTCTTGAGCTTGACCGCGCCTTCGCCACTGCGACCAATAACTAGTCCTGGTCGAGCAGTTTTGATAATGATGCGAATTTCTTTTTCATTTCGTTCAATCTCAATCGCATCAGTGTGCATGCCTTTGAGTTTTTTCTCAAGTAGCGTGCGGACCGCCGCGTCAGTTCGGAGATATTCTCGGAACTTCTTTGGTGACGGAGCAAACCAACGACTTCGCCAGTCGCGGTTAATCCCAATACGTTGGATGAATGGATGGGCTACGTGTGTCATATACCTTATTTCTCACCCAGCTCAATTGAGAGGTGGCTGTTACGACGATTAATTGGTGAAGCAGAACCGCGGGCGCGAGGCATGAACCGTTTCATGACAGTTCCCTTGTCTACGGCGACAGCTTTGATAAATAATTTACCTTCGGCTGCACCATGGTTTACCGCGTTGGCTTTGGCAGACTTGATCAACTTGGCAAATGGTTCAGCGGCTCGTTTGTTAACGAACTCCAGTGTCGCCAAGGCATCAGCAACTTTCTTGCCTCGAACGAGGTCAGCGAGCAAACGAACCTTGCGCGGTGACTGTCGATAGTTTTTTAGAATAGCTTTCATACTGATACTTATGCAGATTTCGCAGCTTTAGCAGCAGCAATTTCAGCTTCTTTACGCTTCTGTTCAAGCTCTTTCTGCATTTTACCTCCGTGGCGGTAAAACTTCTTGGTTGGAGAAAACTCTCCAAAGCGATGGCCGACCATTTCTTCGCTTACCAATACTTCTAGATGTTGTTTGCCGTTATGTACGCCAAACTTGAATCCGACCATTTCCGGAGAAATCATTGAATCGCGGGCCCATATATTGATGAGGCCTTTCACGTCAGTTGGTTTCTTGCCGGCGACCTTTTTCAGTACTTTCGGATCGACGTACGGTCCTTTATATAGTGATCGTGACATTATAAGTGAGTAAAGGAGCGTAGCGACTATTACGAACTTAGTTCATATTTTGCGATTCCTAATGCAAAATATGAACATCAAACTAACTAATCGCTACTCCCCTTATTACGGATAAAAACGGAAAACCGTTCTACATTCACCGGCCGTAGCTGCGCCGTAGCGCGTGAAAACAACGAATTTTCACTACGTTCAAGTGTTGTGCAATAGCTGCTGCCAGGCGACTATTCCACGAGGTTCGGAACGGCGCTATAGTACGGGAAATCTGGTATGGTGTCAACAAATTGTAGCGATTAAAGCGAGTTCGCCGACTTGCAAAATATGTGGTGACAGCAGGTCTCTTAGCTAAATATGTGGTAATCTTGCACTATGTCAAAACCTCGTGGGAATGAACACACTTCCCTAACCGAAACCGCTACCGAAGTGGTAAAAGTTCTGGAACGTATGAATGGTATTAAAATGATCGCACCTGGCATTATCGACGCCAAGCGCTCCGGACCCCGACATATCACCGCAGTTGAGACAACCGCTGGCTTGGAGCTGATTATTAGTGGCCAAGGGGTACAGAAAATCGCGATTCACCTAACGGTTAATCGCGATTTCCAGAGTCTCTTTGATGAACTTAAAGGCAATAAACGCTTAAATCATTTTACCTTTAAGCAGCGCGAGCGGTTCCCTGGCCAATAACTAATCAAGCGCGCCGATCACCATCGCTTGGAATTCAGCTGAATGCAATAAAGTTGAGGTGCCATTGTTATACGCTTGTAGTTGGAAGCCAACCACGGTAAGGACGGTGACCGTGACGAGGCCGAGGACTGCCGTTAGGCTTTCTTTTCGTTCTTTGCTAAGTTTATCTACTCCAAACATAAATCAATATTATTAAGGTTATGGCTATAGTATGCCATATCTTTCCGGGCCTTT
>CAYGTP010000001.1:3818-31370 GCA_964352875.1 uncultured Candidatus Saccharibacteria bacterium | reverse complement strand
GGCCTTTGTGTATATATGCTCGAACTAGCGGCGTTTTCCAACCTTGCGGCGAGAAACAATAAGCTTGTTTGAGTATTTCTTTGGACTGCGAGTCTTTTGACCCTTTCCAGTTGGACGTCCTTGCGCCGTACGGCTGCGTCGGTGTCCTCGTGGAGATCGTCCTTCACCACCTCCATGTGGGTGATCTACTGCGTTTTTAGCAGACCCTCGAGTCTTCGGTCGAAGACCCATGTGACGAGCTCGTCCCGCCTTACCAATCGCTACCAAACGATGTTCTTCGTTCGAAACTTCTCCAACCGTTGCCCAACATGTACTAATGACACGTCGAATTTCAGTTGATGGAAGTTTGATCTGCGTGTAGCCACCATCGTGCGCTACCACTTCAGCGTAGTTCCCGGCTGACCGCACGAGCGTTGCCCCCGCTTCTGGACGAGTCTCGATACTGTAGACAAAGGTACCAACTGGTACATTGCCAATCAACATTCGGTTACCAGTCTTGGGTTTGGCGTCAGCTGATACGATAAATTCATCTCCAGCCTTCATTGATTGCGGCGCCAAGATGTAACGACGTTCGCCATCTTTGTAGAGCACCAAGGCAATAAAGCCTGAACGATACGGATCATACTCAATCGCTTCAATCGTGGCCGGAATGTCTTTCTTGTCAAACTTGAAATCAATTGCTCGATACTTGCGCTTGTTTCCAGCGCCACGGTACCAAGTCGTAATCCGACCTTGGCTGTTTCGACCACCGGTGCTTTTCTTACCTTTGGTCAATGACTTGTGTGGAGTATTACCAGTATTAGTGAGCTTCTTACGATACTCAATCACACTTCCATCACGACGGCCCGGCGATGTTGGTTTATATTTTTTCATATGCCTTACATCACGTTAATCGTATCGCCTGATTTCAGGTATACGTACGCTTTTTTGCTACCAGCTTCCGAAATCATTCGACCTCGCGTGCGCGAATGTTGACTTCGTGGTTTTTTATTGACGATGTTTACCTTCACCGGCGTCACTTTGTAGAACTGCACAATCGCATCTCGCACTTGAAACTTGGTGGCATTTTTATGTACGTTAAATGTGTACACATTGTTCTCATTCTGTTTCACCGCTTTTTCTGTGATACGTGGTTTGAGAAGCACGCCTTCGAGGTTTCGGTCGGATGCTGCAGCAGGCAGTACTGCCTTTTTTGCTGCTGGTACAGACTCTTTGATTTCTTCTTTTTTTCGACTAAAGAGTGCCATGATAATCCGATTATTTAGCTACTGCTTCGATACGCGTTCGGAGCGTTTCGACTGCGGCCGCTGGGCCGCTCACAATAACGTATTTGTAAGTGAGGAGGTCAACTGGGTTGATATCCTTGGCTTGCGTTACTTCCATGTTACTGAAGTTTCGGAAGCTCTTTTCTGCTGCTTCGTCGCGCTCTGCGAGCACTACTAACGCGGCGTTTACTCGCTTGGTAGCAAGTGTTTTGTTCCCACTACCAGTTGCAATCGCTTTGATGGCAGCTTTGGCAGTAGCGGTCTTTGGCTCGTTCATAGCGAACGTATCAACAAAGATTACTTCCCCGTCAGCGAGCTTTTTAGACAATACGCTAGCGAGTGCTTTTGCTCGAACCTTTTTGTTGATTTTCTTGCTGTAGTCTTTTTCTGTTCGTGGTCCATGGGCTACTCCACCACCGGCCCAGATCGGGCTGCGACGTGACCCGTGACGGGCGCGTCCAGTTCCTTTCTGCCGCCATGGTTTTTTACCACCACCACTTACTTCAGAGCGGTCTTTGGTGTGCGCGGTACTCGTGCGAGCATTTGCTTGCATACTGACCACCACTTCGTGAACGAGGTCAGCGTTCCAGGCAACTCCGAAAACAGACTCTGGCAAGGTTACTGAACCATTTTTGGCTCCGTCCTTGGTGTAGATTGTTGCATCCATACTCATTGTCTTACTTACGTGCTACGCACTTCTACTAATGTCCCACGCCGACCTGGTACTGCGCCAGATACCAACAACACATTGTCATCAGTATTGACTTGGAGGACTTTGAGATTTTTGACCGTTACCCGGTCGCCACCCATGCGTCCACCCATGCGAGTGCCTTTAAATACTCGACCTGGGCCAGTCGCTCCGATTGACCCTGGTTCTCGTTCTGAGTGCTTTTGTCCGTGGCTGCGACGACCGCCTTGGAAGTTGTGTCGTTTTACCACACCCTGAAAGCCTTTACCTTTTGAGATAGCGGATACCACAATCATATCGCCAGGAGCAAAGGCTGAAGCATCAATTGCTTTACCGACTTCAAAGCCAGCAACGCTTTCTTGCTTCATTGCGCTCGGTCGGAACTCCTTGGAGTGACCGTACGCTGCACCGTGTTGTCCACGTTGCGCTTTCGCTACTCGTGATTCTTTCTGTGGCATGGCAGCAATCTGTACTGATTCATACCCGTCTTTTTCTTTGGTTCGAACTTGAGTCACGACCGCTGGCTCAATCCGGAGCACAGTGGCTGGGTGACACACGCCCGCCTCGTCAAAGACTTGGGTCATGCCATCTTTAGTGCCAACAATGAATTTCATCTTGTCTACCACTTATCTAGTAATACTTTGTCAAGACGCCAAAAGACAAAACCGCGATTTTTATTCGCGAGCACAAGCTCGCAACTAAAAATCGCGGTTTTGTGCCCATTGGTCTAGAGACTGACTCACTGTCATTCCCTGTACGTAGGTCTTACAAAGCTGGGCGTAGTATACGGACTTATCACTATTTTGCAAGCCATACATACGAAACCGGCTATCTAAAGCCGGTTTTGTACTTGTAGTCGCCGATGGTGAGCGCGAGCGCAGCTCGCGCTCACGACGGCAACTACATCATCTTGACGTCAATGTTGACACCAGATGGGAGAGAAAGATTTGTAAGAGCCTCGACGACTTTTCCGCTCGGGTTCAAGATATCAACCACTCGTTTGTGTGTTCGCATTTCGAACTGTTCTCGCGCGTCTTTGTAGACAAACGACGAACGGTTGACCGTGTATTTCTTGATTTCGGTGGGTAGTGGAATTGGCCCGACTACTTCCGCGTCAAAGCGCTGAGCAGTATCAATAATCTGCTTCACTGACGTGTCTAGAATCTTGTGATCATAAGCACGCACACGAATGCGTAATTTATTAATTCCGGCCGCTGACGCTTTGGCGTCTTTTTTTGATGTTTCTGTTGCCATAATAGTTTCAATTATCTACCCCCTCTGTCTCTCAAACGATTTATTGCTTTAGGCAATAAGTGATGGAATTACTTATTGCAGGGGGCAAATCGCTATGATTAAAGAAAAGTAGATGAAGTGATTACCAAATCGCTACGCGACGATCTTGGTTACAACACCAGCCCCAACAGTCTTGCCTCCTTCACGAATCGCAAAGTTCTGTTGATCTTCAAGGGCTACCGGTGCCACAAGCTTAACTTTGAAAGTTGCTGTGTCCCCTGGCATAACCATTTCAGTTCCTTCAGCGAGTGTTACGTCTCCAGTTACGTCAGTAGTTCGGATGTAGAACTGTGGCTTGTAGCCAGAGAAGAATGGCGTGTGTCGTCCACCCTCGTCCTTGCTAAGTACGTAGACTTCAGCTTCGAACTCAGTGTGTGGAGTAACAGAACCTTTAGCAGCCAATACTTGACCACGGTGGACGTCTTCTTTTTTCGTACCACGGAGCAAGATACCAGCGTTGTCTCCAGCCTGAGCTTTATCCAACTGCTTGTTGAACATTTCCACTCCAGTTACGGTAGTAACTGCAGTATTTTTAATTCCAACGATTTCAATTTCTTCTCCTACTTTCACTGCCCCTCGTTCTACTCGTCCAGTTACTACTGTACCGCGTCCTTCAATTGAAAAGATGTCTTCAACTGGCATAAGGAACGGCTTGTCGAGTTCACGTTCTGGCATTGGAAAGTATTCATCCATTTTGTCTACCAGTTCGATAATTTTTTCTCGGTAGGCAGCGTCACCATCGAGAGCCTTTAGAGCTGAACCGTGGATGATCGGAGCATTTTCTCCATCATACCCAGCTTTAGTGAGGTCTTCTCGGAGTTCTTCTTCAACCAACATAAGCATTTCTTCATCGTCGACCATGTCGCACTTGTTTAGAAATACCAACATTTTTGGTACTCCAACTTGCTTAGCAAGCAAGATGTGTTCTTTGGTCTGAGGCATAGCACCATCAGTTGCAGCCACCACCAAGATAGCGCCGTCCATCTGAGCGGCCCCAGTAATCATGTTCTTGATGTAGTCGGCGTGACCTGGCGCATCGATGTGTGCGTAGTGTCGGTTCGGAGTTTCGTACTCACTGTGTGAAAGTGAAATAGTAATACCGCGCGCCTTCTCCTCTGGCGCCTTATCAATATCTTCTACAGCTTTGACGTTTGCGTCGTAGCCTTCTGCCTTATCTTTGAGAGTTGTAAGAATCGCAGCCGTGAGCGTTGTTTTACCGTGGTCAACGTGACCAATAGTACCAACGTTTATGTGCGGCTTTGATCGATCAAAATCTGCCATACTTATTACGAGTACATTAATTTAATTAATACTACCGCACACAGCTGCTTGAAACGCAAAAAATGCGTCTAGTGTGCATCGGTAGCGGCGCGAGAACAAGCGCGCTACCATCACACACTACTAGTGTGAAAGAGCCTGTATTTTCATGCTCCACCCACAACAAGAGCTGTAGAGCGGTGGCGCTATTCTACATGAGCGCGTTTATTTTGCAAGATGACTTAAAGCCAGAAATCAATACAGCCAGGCATAGAGTGCCTGGCTGTATTGGTTGTGCTTGGTTCTGTCTACTTTGTGCAAACTCCATTTGAACCTATTTCCGGAGCGAGCAGCATCAGATTAGCTACAGCATCCGGACTCATTGGTGGGGTAGCTTGCATCCGTAAGGTGTAGAAGTTCTCAGATTGACCGGCTTGATTAACCGCTGCTCGATTGAGCAATTGCCAATATAAGAGCTCTACGTATGCTCGTGATGTCACAACGTTCGGAGTTCCATTTTCGTAATTTGTCTTTGCTTCATTGTAAGCGGCCGTATTTTCTTTCACGTAATCAATTCGACTCTGACAGGTTGGCAATGCTGCAGCAGTCGCCCCCCCTGTCACCGTAATCGGTTGCACTAGTTGGAAGTAGTAGTCTTGTTGGCTATTTGTTTTGGGGTTCGCCCAGACTTTAACACGATACTCATAATTTCCCGGTGTTTTATCGGCATCGAGAGTAAATTCCAATTCCGGTCCAAAGGAGCTGCAAAGTACCTTGTCAACACTTATACCGGCAACCTGCACTGCGGTTTGGTAGCTTCGCATATTGTAGTCAGTACATACCTTTGTATTTCCAAGTTCAGTGGTTCGAATCTTGATACCACTATTAACAATGCTACCATTCGCGTTCCTGGTCGGATTAGTCAATGTGATTGTCGGTAGAGTAATGATTTCTGGACTGGTTTGCGTACCAACAGTTACTGGTTCTTCTACAACAATCGCTTCGCCTGGGAAATTGATAAACGTGAGTGTTTGCGTGAGTCTTTCACCTGCTTTTTCATATACCATTGTACAAGTACCATTAGTGATGTTCTCACGCTCGTGAACTGGAGTTATAGTCACTTGACCAGTGAGCGCTGAATAACTTATAGTCACCTTTCTATCAGCAGCACATGATGCGCTCGGTGTCCCCGATACATAACTCAACCGAGAAAAGTTTAGATTGTTGCCGTTATTTATTGTTGAACTCTCTGTCCTTTCAGTCAGTGGAACGTCGTTATCATTGGTTCCGTTGTTATTATCGTCTCCGCTGTTGTTATTGTTATCGCCACTAGCTCCGTTGTTGTTATTGTTATCATCACCTCCTGTACCACCTCCAGTTGTACCTCCGCCAGTACCAGTACCTGTACCTGTATCACCTCCAGTTGTACCTCCACCTGCTCCTGTGTCAGTAATAAACTCCCCGCCGATATTGAGTCCAATTTTAGCTGACTCACTGCTATTAGAAAATTCGATCACATACCCGCCAGCTACAGTGGCATCATTTTGGCGTACCAGTGTATTAGCAAGTATTCTTAATTCGTTGTTTACGGAACCACTAACGCCATTTCGAGTAACTGTCACACTAGTAACTGGTAAGAAAAAGTTTTCGAGATCAACCATATCGCCAGGAAAACCAAGGTCGTATTCGAACAATACATCAAGATTGGACACTGACATAGATCCATTAGAGGAGTCGCTACCAACTCCTCCTGGTGCTGCTGGAGGTGCGTCTGGATCAAGTACTGGCAGTATGATGTCTCCACCAGTCCCAATTCCTCCGCCTGGTTCTACTGGAATGGCAGTACCACACCGTACATTAATATCAGATCGCGTTTGTGGGCCAAAAATACCTCGGTCAGCCACGGCTACTTGTGGCATGTATTTAGCATGGTACCGAGCGAGGGCTTCTTTAGTTCGTTCACCAAAGAAAGTGGTTTCTGCTCCCAGAGTCATCGGCTCTAGAATACCTGTCTGCTCGTTGAAGAGCATGATGCGAGTATCTAGGTCGCTGTTTAAGAAGCGTTGGAGGGCACGGACATCTTCCCCTTCATCTTCAAGGACAAGTGAGCGAGCGAAGACGGTCGTGCAGGTAGCGCCTCCAACTGGGGGCAATTGTATACCTACTTCAGGCGCTGGGGCCGGCACAATATCATTCGCTTGTTCAGAAATATCTTGCGCTAGTGCGTAAAGATCTTCCCACTCCTCATCATCACCATAGTCAGTGTCATTGAGTTCATCTCGCAAATCATCAAGCTCTCGGGACAGGAGAATTTTATCTCGAGCATTTAAATCATCATTGTCATCAATCCGTTCTTCTGCTGCAGCAAGCGCTGCTTCGGCGTCGATCACGGCATCAGTAGCAATATCTTCATCAATGTCCACGCCTGGTACATCAGACAAGTCAATCCCAATATCAACCCCCCGCTGCGTCGATAACTGTAGCAGGGCAATGACGGTTTGTAGTAGCGTTTCGATTACGCTGCGCAATGATTCAATCTGCGCTTGTTCACTTGATGTCTGAGCTTGTGCCGGTTGTAACGGGACAAATAAACCAAAGAATAAACTCGCAATAACGACTGGGACGATACATAATTTTGTGAATGTAGATGTGCGCGACATAGTAATGATGATAATTGATATATAACAGACAAGGTCGCGCCGTAGGCGCGACCTCCTTATGGGTATTGTGGCTTGTCTAGCGCTAGTGGACAATAGGTAGCTTGGGGATAACAAACCGCCGGACCCATAGGGTCCGGCGGTTTGTTATCTGAGACTGATATTTCCAGTCGGCTACTACGCGGCGGCTTTGACGCCCCGGGCTTTCTTAATCTCTTCTGCTACGTTTGGTGGAACGATCTCGTAGTGGTCAAATTCCATGGTCATACTGGCGCGACCTTGGGTCATCGAACGTAACGTGTTGGTATACCCAAACATTTCTGACAGTGGTACTTTCGCATTAACGATTGTCTTACCGCCGATTTCTTCAGTCGCTTCTATCTGGCCACGCTTACTGGAAATATTACCTTGGATATCACCCATATATTCTCCCGGTGTGCGCACCTCAACTTTCATAATTGGTTCAAGGATTACTGCATTCGCTCGAACAGCTGCTTCTTTAAACGCGTTGATACCGGCCAGTTTGAAGGCGATTTCACTCGAGTCAACATCATGGTAACTACCGTCAAAGAGTTCAACTGACACATCTTCCATCTTGTATCCGGCCACCATACCGCGACTCATTGCTTCCTTACAACCTTTCATAACCGCTGGGATATATTCTTGTGGAATGACCCCTCCTTTAATAGCGTTGACGAATTCAAAATGATCGTCCCTAGTCACGTTCTTCTTTACCTCTTCACCTTCAGCTAGTGGTTCAAGTGGCTTAATGCGGATCTTTACGTGACCGTACTGACCACGGCCACCAGACTGCTTGATGTATTTGTGTTCCGCTTCAGCTTCCCGTTGGATGGTTTCTCGGTAGGCTACCTGTGGTTGTCCGATATTAGCTTCGACACCAAACTCTCGCTTCATTCGGTCGACCAGAATATCGAGGTGCAACTCACCCATTCCAGCAATGATTGTTTCGAGTGTTTCTTCGTCGGTTGAAACTTTAAAGGTTGGGTCTTCGTCTGAAAGACGCTTGAGCGCGACACCCATTTTTTCTTGGTCGTTTTTGGTTTTTGGTTCAACCCGTACCGCTACCACTGGTTCTGGGAAGGTAATTGATTCGAGAATGATTGGTTTGTTTTCGTCACATAGTGTGTGTGATGTCTTGACTTCCTTAATCCCCACCGCCGCAGCAATTTCTCCTGCAAATACTTCATCAATTTCAGTTCGTTTGTCCGCTTGGAGTCGAACGATACGACCGACTCGTTCCTTGTTTCCAGTACTAGAGTTCACAATGTAACTCCCTGACTTTACCGTACCTGAGTAGACGCGGAAGAATGCGAGCTGACCGACGAATTTATCGTCTTGAAGTTTAAAGGCCAGAGCTGCAAACGGCTCATCATCAGATGGTTTTCGTTCAATCGTTTCTTCAGTCTTTGGATCAATGCCCTGGACCGGTGGCAAATCAGTTGGTGCTGGTAGATAATCTACCACTGCATCAAGCACTAGCTGCACACCAATGTTTTGGAGTGCAGATCCAGTCATGATTGGGAAGATTTCGTTTTTAAGCACCGCTATCCGAAGCGTTTTTTTCAGGTCTTCTAAGCTTGGTTCTTCCCCACCAAAGTAGGCTTCCATCATCGCATCATCGTGCTCGACAATTTTCTCGATGAGTACAGCTCGCCACTTCTGGGCTGCTTCTACCATGTCAGCTGGGATTTCTTCTTCGGTCACATCCATGCCCATATTGCCAGCAAATCGGTACGCCTTCATTGTAATGAGGTCAACTACACCAGAGAGATTATTTTCAGCGCCAATTGGCAGCTGGATACGGACGGCCTTTTTAGAGAGACGATCTTCGATAGATTTGATTGAGGCGTCGTAGTCAGCACCGAGTTTATCCATTTTATTTACAAAACAAATTCGTGGCACGCCGGCTTCGTCAGCGTACCCCCAGTTGGTTTCGGTTTGTGGTTCCACACCAGCCGAACCGTCAAACACCACAATCGCACCATCAAGTACACGCATTGATCGTTTTACCTCCGCCGTGAAGTCGATGTGACCAGGTGTGTCGATGATGTTGAAGTTAAACATCTTTGACTTGTCTTTCCGATCTTCTTCAAGTGTCTTTGACCAGTTACACGAAATCGCCGCTGCGGTAATGGTAATACCACGCTCTCGTTCTTGTTCCATCCAGTCAGTCACGGTGGCACCATCGTGCACTTCACCGATTTTGTGACTCATACCGGTATAAAACAGGATTCGTTCTGACGTTGTGGTTTTACCAGCGTCAACGTGCGCCACAATACCGAAGTTGCGCATTTTCTCAATTGGGAATTCTCGGGCCATAGGACTTATATATGTATAAATTAAATAATGTTCTATTGTCTCTCTAAGTGCGGTTGCGCGCGGCCCAGAGGGCCGCGCGCACAATGTCCGCGACAATAGTAATCGCTTGGTCACTCACCCAAGGGCCAGCAACCTCGCTTTGCGGCGTAACTATACGATATTAGGCTTAAATCAGCAATAGTAAGCGAGCCAATCTACGATGACCCCATCACTCCCCTACGTCAGCCGACATATCAGCCAAACCAGAAAACCGTCCAAATTACTTGACTTTTTATATTTTAGTTGTATTGTTTCGGCACTATGCAATCACTGTGGCGAAATAACTTTTGGCGGACGTATATCGTGACTTCTGCTCTACTACTTTTGGTACTGCCTGTGATGGCTGCGGCTGTAGTTGATTACAGCAAACAAACGGTTACATTAACCCAAACTATGCAACCAATCTCAGCAACCAGCAGTGTTGTAATGCTGGTCATGCATAATCCTGACCGTATTCCGGTCAATGCGATTGAAGCCGAACTTTTCTTTGATTCTGTAAACATCGTTGTGACCAACCGCCAGATCACTTCCCCACTGTGTGAGGAACGTTTCCAGCTGACACATGTACTTGACCAAGCAGCCGGTCGATTCTTTTTTCAATGTGGGACGACCATTCCGTTTAGTGGTACCACCACTACGGTCGCGACCATCCGTATTTCACACCAACAGGCCCTTCCGTTCGCAACCTTTGCATACGGTACGCACACCAATATACTCGCCCATGACGGTCTCGGGACCCCAGTCGCTCGGACGGTTCACTAACTCGTACGGTTGCAATTTTTTACACACTACGGTACTACAGTACTCGGAGGTGACGCATGAAAAAAGAATATAAAGAGCATGCCTGCTCTTTCCTAATAGGCGTCTTTCTGGGATTCGCTCTGTACATTTTCTACATAGCGATTTCCTTGAGGGCGGCGTCTGCACCGGTGTCGCCGCCGGCAGGCTACTTCTGCCGCCCAGCAGACCAGACCTGCTTTGGTTCCCGACCGCAGTGGCCGGGAGCGACTCACGGAAGCGCGTAGTTGAAACCTTCGGGTGACCCAACTACGCGCTTCGCTGTTTATAGATGAAATAACTCCCCGTCGCTGGCGTATGATAGATTATTGCTCGCAACTAATTTTATATGAAGACAGACTATGACCTAGTGGTAATCGGCGCAGGATCAGCCGGACTGACTGCTGCCGTTGGAGCTTGTAAAGTTGGCAAAAAGGTTCTCTTGGTCGAACGTGAGCATATGGGCGGTGAGTGTACCAACTCTGGCTGCATACCGAGCAAAGCCCTGTTGCACTACGCCAAAGATTTTTATAACGCAAAACAAATCGCCGGCGAGAACGCCAAAGGTGAGCAATTTCGTAAGGGGGCCTTTCGCTACGTTCGGGAAACAGTCAACAAAATTTTACAAGAAGAAACGCCTGAAACGTTTGCCAAACTTGGTATTGACGTCGTCATGGGCGAAGCAACATTCGTAGCCAAATGTTCAGTCAATGTAGACGAAAAAACGTATACGTACAAAAACGCTATTATCGCGACCGGCTCTAGCCCTCGAATGATTGACGTACCAGGCCTCGACAGCGCTGACGTACTGACCAATCAAACAATTTTTGCACTCGACGACGTACCTGCCCGTACGCTCATTATTGGCGCTGGGCCAATCGGCCTGGAGATGGGGCAAGCGTTTGCGATGCTCGGCAGTCAGGTTACCATAGCCACCATCGACACAGAATTTGCTCGACTGGAAGATCCAGCAATTCGCCCAATCCTGCAAGAGCAGTTTGAAAAGCTTGGCGTTACCATTGAGCTCAACGTTTATATCAAATCAGTGGCAAATAAAGTCGCCACCTTTGACCGCAAAGACGGTGAGCACATCACTGGAGAACTTTCTGTTCCATTTGATACAGTACTCGTCGCGATCGGTCGGGTCCCGAATATCCCCGCTGGTCTCACAGACGCTGGCATCAAGTACGACCAGCGCTGCATCATGGTAGACAGTCAACATCGTACGAGCAACAAATATGTGTACGCAATTGGTGACGTGGCCCAACGACTCAAGTTTACCCATATTGCTGACGACATTGCTCGCCAAGTGATTGCGCAGATTGCCAGTCGCGGTTGGCTGCGTGTCAATAAAAAGAAAGCGGTACCAAAGGTTACCTATACCCTGCCCGAAGTTGCCCAAGTCGGTCTCTCGTGGGCAGAAGCCACCGAGAAATACGCTGAAGCAGAATTGATGCGAATTGAAGTACCGTTTACTGAAAATGATCGCGCCAAAACAGACGGTACTGAAAGCGGTCTCTTAGTCGTGATTGCCAGGCGCATTAATGGCGCGGTATTGGGAGCCACCATCATCGGCCCAGCCGCCGGTGAGCTCATTACTATTTTTACCATCGCTATCGATAAAAAGCTTTCCTTGTGGTCACTGCGTAATCGTATTTATGCCTACCCCACCTACGCGCTTGTTGTGAAGAAAGCTGGTGACAAGTTTTTTGCTCGGCAAATTTCAGAGTTACAGACTGACCTCACTCGCCTAGCAAAAAAGCATGCGCCCAAAATTATTGCCGCTCTCTTTTGGGGAACGTTACTCTATGCATTTCAACACTATCGAATCAGCAATGCACTCTCCTACCAAGACGTACTATTTGACCTTCTCGACTTCTTTACCGCCTCGATGTACGGCCCATTGGTTTACATGGTGCTCTATGCGGTGCGCCCACTAATCTTCTTCCCGGCGACGCTGTTGACTGCACTTTCGGGGGTGCTCTTTGGTTTCTGGTGGGGAGTTGTCTATACCATTCTTGGTGAGAACGCATCAGCCAACTTTGCCTACTGGATCGGTCGCTTTTTTGGCAAAGGTCTCACACTTGAAGATTCTATCATCGGCAACTGGGTCGAGGCGCTCCGCAAGCGTCCGTTTGAGTCAGTGCTCTTTATGCGTCTTTTCTATGTCCCGTTTGACCTCACGAACTATGGCTCGGGAATTCTCAAAATAAACTGGTCGTCGTACTTTACCGCCACCTTGATCGGCATTATGCCGGGACTGACGACCTTTGTGGCTTTGGGCGCCGCGATTGATCTGGAGCAATTCCGTACGGATGGACTCAGCTTTGACGCCTTTGACCCCGCTTTCCTCTCGCTGTCAGCCGGCATTTTTGTCGGATCAATTATTCTCTCTCGTGTCTTGAAACGATGGCGGGCAGATATGTAGTTGGTATACTGCAACGATGCCCAAGAAAATTCACCTCAAAACCCATGAGAACAAAGCCAGCGTCACAGATTTTATTGCCAACATTTCTGACGACCAATTACGAAAGGACGCTAAGACCCTTCTTAAATTGTTCAAACAAACCACTGGCTGGCAGCCCAAGATGTGGGGTGGGAGCATAGTTGGTTTTGGTAAGTATGCGTATAAGCGGAGTAACGGTGACGAAGGAGAATTTATGGCTACTGGTTTCTCACCGCGGAAAAGCGGTCCGACCCTCTACATCATGCCTGGCTACGCTGATTATAGCGATTTACTGAGCCAACTCGGCCCGCACAAACTCGGCAAATCATGCCTATATCTCAAATCATTCAAAGAGACCGACCGTGCTATCATCACCAAACTCATCAAGCGCGGCCTGAAAGATTTAGCCAAAACCCATACCGTTACCAAATCATAGACTTGTTACGTAACTTGTTACGTAACAACCCAATCCCACAACTCTGTTTGGATCGCTACCGTTGATTCGTCTGTTATCTGTTCTGGCTGCAGTGAAGCACGGGAAAAAATATCTAACTCTATCTTTTTTAAATATTGATGACGATTATCAATATCTTCCGCTTTCGTATTCATATTAAGAAAACCTCCATCACGTCCCACATATCTATCTTTTAAATCAGACATCCGCTCAACAAGACTGACCACATTATTCAATCCAACCCGCATATCACTGTAGGTAGCAATCTTATGTTCAAGATTATCTGATTGACTTACTCCCTTGGTCGGCTCGTCACCAATTGCTTCTAGGGTCTTTAATGTTTTGGCTGGCAGCTGTAGCTCACTCACTATAGCCATGGTCGCTCGATGTACATTATTCCCATACCGCTGTACCAATAGCGCTTGTTGCCCTTGCCAATATTCCACTCCTTCAGGCATGAACAACTCAGGAAACAAATCGAACTTTACCTTCAACAGATTACCCATATCGTGTAGTAAACAAGCAGTCACTATATTTTCAGTATCTACCGGTTGGGTGGAATTGTCACAAATTAACTTTGCAACTGCGGCGACCCGTATCATATGTTCTTGGAGACCCCGATGCACTGGATAGTGTTGGTAGATTTCTTTGATAGTCATAGCGCTATTATGACCTAGTAAAACAATTTTGCCAGGCAATAACCAAAGCCCGGCGCCATGGGCGCCGGGCTTTGATTATTTCACCAACTTCTCCTTTTTAGGTTTCTTTTTTTCTTTTTTTCTATCTTGTCCTTTTGCCATATCAAACATCTAAGCGATTAATAAAAGTGAGCTAAGTGATTATATAATCATTGTGATACACGAACACTAATAATTGGACAATTATAGCACCGGCTTTTGTTTTTTTTCCAGCGCTTGCTCTTGTTTACGTTCTGCTATGCGATAGTTTCTAATCAAAACTTGTTTTTGTGCTTTGGTGAGTTGCTTTACTGCGTATTCGCGACTCATGGCGGTAGATTTATCCGGATGCGTTTCGAGGTAGCGTAACTTTACCGGCTGTCGACTGCGCGTATATTTGGCTCCAGGGACTTTTGATTTGCCGTTATGTTCTCGGATCCGCTCACGAACATTTACGGTATAGCCGGTATACAATGTGCCATCCCGACACTCCACAATGTAGACGTAATGCATTATGTATTTTTCTTAAAGCTATATAGCGAATAAGTTGGAGCTAATGATACATCTGACTCTTGAGCTGCCAAAACAGTCTCTTCTACTAACTCCCAACCAGCCTTTTGGGCACACTCAATTACTTTGGTTTTGCTCCAATGATAATTATCAAATGGCCCGATACTGCCACCGTCACAGAGCCCGAGTAGAACTTTAAATGTAACACCTTCATCTACTCCGCTAGGGTACCTGTGTGTTAAGTACGGCGAAGTATAGTCAGTTTGAAAATCAGGCGAAACGTTTGTTACGTACAACACAGCATCTCCTGTACTCAACTGAGCAGATTTAGTAAAGAATTCCTGTAGTTTTTTTTCTGAATCAAAGTTACAAACCAACATATTTGCAAATATCAATTCAAATTCCTCTGCTGCTGCCGGTCGATAATCGCTAAAAGTGGTGTTTATATAATCAGGACCAACGTGACGTTCGGTAGCAAATTTCATAAACTCTTCACTTGGCTCAATCGCAGTTACATCTGCGCCCTGACACTGGAACGCAGCAGCATATGCACCGTCGCCGCTCCCCACATTAAGTATCTTGGCGTGAGGTGGAATAATAATCTTACTAAAAATACCAGGCCACAATATATGTCGCTGTGCTAATACATTCTGACCATACTTTTCAGCCAGTCGTTCCCACTGTGTATGTGGTGGATTCAAAGATTCTGGCTGTCCTTCAACCATATGATTTACTTTTTAGCCAAATCTAACACGTCATCAATGTGGACTTGCGCAACAAAATCCGGTACGTGAGATACGAGTATCATAGCTCCTTCGTAGTCATGCAACGCTTTGGCAATCACCGGAATGTGGCGGAAGTTAATGTGATTGGTTGGTTCGTCCAAAATGAGTAGCCCAGGCTCAATCATCTTGAGACGAGCAAAGGCAACTAATCCTTTTTGTCCTTCCGACAAGAGGCCCACCGGGGTTTTCATAATTTGACCGGTTAAGAGAAAGCCGGCTGCAATCGATCGCATCTCTTCTTCAACCTTTCGTGGCATTGCGGCCATCAAACACTCAAACACGGTTTGGTCAAAATCGAGGTTTGAGAAATCTTGGCGATAATAGCCAATCCGTACCCCTGGCGCTACTTCCTCTCCACTCGCATGTCCGGACGCGAGCGATTCCAAGAGCGTTGTTTTGCCAATGCCGTTTGGTCCGACAATTTGCAAATGCTTGCCGCGTTGCAACACCATATTACATGGGACGTCTTTTGGTTCGTGGTTCTTGATTACTTTATATGAAGTGAGTTTGAGGACTTCAAGCGGAATGCCTGATTGCACTGGGATTGTAAACTCACGGATCGTTCGATCCTCTTTTCGGACGTCAACCTTACTCTCCTCGGCATCTGCTACCTTTTCGCGCATACGCTTGGCAACCAAACGCATCCCTCCACCCTTGTTGGCAAAGGCATTAGCCTGATCTTTATTGGCTTGGATTTCTTTTTCGAGTTGGGCATTTTTACGACGCTCCTTTTCCACCCGCACCGTAATTTCTTTGACTACATCGTGATAGTTACCGTCATATTGTTCAATCTGCCGATTCTGCACATTGAGGTACAAAACGCCATGGGTGAATGCATTCAGAAATTCTGCATCATGAGAAATCACAATCACGGTCTTGTTGTATTCACGCAAAAATTCAGTCAGGTGGGCAATACCTTCGGTATCTAAATTATTGGTCGGCTCGTCGAGCAACAACACATCAGGCTTTTGAATTAAGGCGGACGCCAACAATAATCGCGCTTGTTGTCCACCAGAAAAACTCCCGACAATTCGCTCCTTGAATTCAGACATGGTCGCATTGGTCGGCCTGGTCAGATTGACCACATCAAGTATCTCATCGATCCGAGGGTCAATATCGTACATCTTTTCCTGGAAGCACTTTTCAAAAAATTCTCGTAGGGTGAGTAACAACTCATCACGCGGAATGACTTGTCTTGAGATTGCAATACTCGTTCGCGGCATGATATTGATGTCACCTTCTTCAGGGCGATACTTGCCAGTAATCAAACCAAAGAGCGTACTTTTACCTGCACCATTTTGTCCCATGAGCGTTAGCTTGGCTCCTCGGCGAATAGAAAAATTCGCTCCGATTAAAATCGGCTTTGTCGCGTCGTGTTCATACGACACGTCAACAAACGAAATGAGTCCGGCAGATTTAGACATGGGTGCTAGCCTACACTAGTTTAACCAAAATTAAAAACGCCGTGGTCGCTATTTTCTACAAAATAGCAGTCCGACTATCTCGTACAGCCATCCAGATTTTTCCCAGCTGATTCTTGCCTGCACCAGTAGCTCCACGACCCCAAAATTCATCATCCGTATCTTCAATAATTTCTGCTTCACCTGTTTGCAACAGTTTCTTTTGAATATGTGGGTGCTGCTCATATTTAAGTTTGACCAATGCTTCCATCACCGTCAATCGTTCAATCTGCCAGTCAGGTTTTATCACGTCTCTGTGTTCATCTGCAATATGCTTTGCATCATACGCTGAACGGGCAGTTTTGATTTGTTGTTTAATGTCTTGATCGGTAAATTTGGCTGCCTGATACGCGTGCTCCACCGTCATCCATAGTTCACCATTCCACTCAACCGCGTATGCAGCCATATTAGACAGCGCGTTTGCGCCACCTTGAAAAAGTACTTTAGTTTGATGAGTCACCTTCATATTCTGCCGTATGTATGTAACTTGGCAAGTTACAGACCTGCAATTCATTGGTATTATCACTAGTGTATGGAATATATCTTGCTCGGCGGCTATACTGCCACTATTCTGGGACTTGCGTGGTGGTATTCACGGCACAATACTCACGAAGACTTTGTCATTGCTGGGCGCAATCGCCCGATGTGGCAAATTCTTTTGTCTAAGACCGCTGCTGCTATCGGAGTTGGATTCTTTTTAATCTATACCGGCTACGGCTACCAATTTGGCTGGCCAATTACTCTACTTCTGGTTTTTCAAATCATTTCAGCGTTGGTGTTTGCCTATTGGGCCGTGCCAAAAATTTATCGTTACGCCCGAGAAAAACAATTTCTTACTATGGGAGACTACTGTGGTAGTCAACTACAAAGTCCTCGAGCTGGTGCGGTGATGGACTTCCTCACTACCCTAGCGGGATTTATTTGGGTGGGGGCGGGATTTATTGGTGGTATCAAAGTCGTCTCTGAAATACTCTCACTCACATATGAACAAGCTCTGATGGTTAGCTTAGTGATAGTCGGTACTTACATCATTCTCTCTGGCTATCGTGCCGTTCTGGCTACTGACGTAGTGCAGGTCATCGTCATTTTGGCACTACTAATCATTGTCAGTGGCAGCCTCATACAGTCAGTGGACTTCGCTTCAGTCGTTGCTACCGCCGCCGAACCACTCCCTATCCCATTAATCGTTGGGATTGTAATCTTTGGATTCTTTACCATTTTTGGCATGGCTGACCGATATCAGCTGATTTATAGTGCAAAAAGTGAACGCGCTGCTCAACAAGGCTTACTTTGGTCAGTCTTGCCATTTAGCCTCGCCTTTATACCACTGGTCTTTATTGGTCTATTTATGCGGCAGACTGCTCCAGGCCTCGATGGTGACTTGGTATTTATAACTTTCTTGACTGAACATAGTACCGAAAGCCTAGCGGCAATAGCAGGCGTGATGTTGGTGGCTGGGCTTATGAGTACCGTTGATACATGGGTCTACGCTACTGCCTCGCATTCCTATCAAGCATGGCAGCGTTGGCATCTACGAGAAACAAGCTTATCAATTACCACGCTGCGTTACTTGATTTTGATAGTATTAGCTGTAATGGGTATATTTAGTTATTTATTCCGAGACTTACTGGAGGTGGCTATCTTTAGCGCCGCCACCTTGATTGCTTTTTCAACCGCAATGCTCTACGTGATCTCTGACGGAACCGTGGTTAGCCGTTTCTATACTACAATCGCTACTTCCTTTATTGGATTACTAGGCGGATCAATCGTACTTGGTATTATTCCTGAGCTTGTCATTATTCCTCTGTTGACTGGTGCGCTTGGTCTGCTGATTCCGGTACGCTTGCTCGACCGCCTCGACGGCGGTACAAATACATGAAACCTTCAAAGGTGAGCCACACAAAGAGCACAAGTAATACGATGCGGTAATCAATCATCTTGAGTGCATTGGACCCAAGTTGATACACCAATAATCCCCATAGGCTATTCCAAAAAATAGTTGCTGGGATACACAGTAGTAAAAAGCGTCGGAATGGCATCTGCAAGATACCCGCGGCTGTCGCCGTAAAAGACGCCAACCCAGGATTCCAAAATGTATACGCCACATACCGTACATCATTTTTTTGGAGTTTTGTTTGTGCAGTTTCTAGGCCTTCGCGCATACCTAATTTAAGAAAGAGTCGATACCAACCATACTTACCAAGCCAGTAATTGGCAGTGTAGCCAATCAACATTCCGGCCACTACAACACCAAGCGCTTTGATGGCGTAAAGTGGCGTTGGTGACAAGCCAACTGCCAAGAAAATCAATATGCTCCCCGGGAAATACAATCCAAGAAAGAGCAACGTTTCAATAATAGAGCCGACAAATACCAACCCCAAACCATACGTAGCTAACCAACCGGCCACCAGCCCTTCAATCTCCGCTCCCTCAGGGAGACCGAGTAGTTTCCAAGTCACAAATACAAACCCAAAGACTACCAACCAAAATAATGCGCCTTTTAGTACCATCAGGTAATCCTGCCTTGGTTTAGCTGGAGTTGCAAGTTATATCAATTCAAATTTGTATCGCTTGGATTGTTCACCGTTGATCTGCATCTGCAGCTCGTGCGTGCCAGCATACAGCGTGCGCGTGCTCATGGGGTGGATTGAATGGCGTTTTTGTATCACTATAGACTCGCCTGCTTGTAACGTTTTCTTGGCAATTTTAAACGTCTTTGGAGACAACGTGCCATTGGCTTTTTTAAAGTAAAGCACGTAATCAATCATCAAATCTTGCGGGACCTGACTAGTAGATGTAATGGTAACCGTAAATTCTAAATCCGACCCAATCGGCACGTTACTGGTTTTAAGTGCCAAGTCACCAACGGTAAGCTTGGGTTTGGTATAACCGAGCAGTTTGAGCGCTTTGGGATGGCCAGCTTTTACCAGACTACGCAACGCATGAGTCATAATAAAATGAACATCTGTTGCAGTATTAGTTTGCTGCCACCGTTGTAACGTTTTAATCACTAAGTCGTCGTGGGATTTACTCAAATCATTAAGATGATTGGCGACCGAGCGAGTGACGTACCGTGTTTTGTCAGTATACAAGTTATCTAGCAGAGAAATCGTATCCGCTGGTTGTAGGTTAACGTTTTTGGCCCACGGCAGGTTGGGTCTGGTACCTTCACTGGCAAGCCGGCGTACATGATAGTTAGAACTTTTTGTCCACTGAGCAACTTCTGCCAGTGTTTCTGCTGGAAAAGTAATGAGGAAATCTCGTAGCGCCCCTTCAGCGGTGAAGCGTTGAGTGATTTCTTCTAGCGCATGTAGGGAGCGTTTGAGATATTGCTTCTGACAGCCATATTCAGCGACAAAATATGCATACGGTCCATAAATAAATTCACCAAAATCATCATCAGTTTTTTTAGCATCAAGTGGGGGTGGTAGTGCTGCGAGAATCACCGCGAGTGCGGTGGGGTAGTCAGCCGGTAAGTGTACCCGCAAAGCTGCTGTTATGGCTCGCAAGCGTTCCATCAACGCTTGCTGCGGGAATCCTGCCACAACGGTACGCACGAACGTTTGTTCAGCAAAATCAGGATAGGCGACTTTAATCTCACGTGCCAATCGTTTGACCGTTGCTTGATTAAACAATTGATCCTTCAGAGAAAACTGTACTTCAGTCGCACGATATTTACTCATAAATAATTACGATAATCAATCACTAAATACACATAGTAGCAAATTAACCACAGCTCACCGAGTGCACCGTGCACCGTGCACCGTGCACCGTGCAATAATGTATATTTGACACTAAGTCTATACTTTGTTACTCTATCACTAGACGGAAATACTCGCCGCACCAGCAATCGCTTGTGTGGCATGTGTTCCACCTTAGATAGTGTAGTGAATACACTATAAGGTTAGTTCATCACAATCAAAGAAAGGCAGAAACAATGCAACTAACACTAGGAGTCGTGATGAGCCGGATGCAGGTGGATGAACTCCACGCTGGTCACCGCCATATCATTCAGACCGCGATCACTGAGAACGACCACGCATTAGTGCTCCTCGGTGATCGCGAAAAGGTACCTGGAAAAACCAATCCCCTGCCTGGATTCATCCGTGAGCAGATGGTCATCGAAACCTTTCCGAACCTCGCGGGAGTCGGCACCCTGCCTGACAATCCGTCTGACGACGAATGGAGTCGCCAACTTGATCAGGAAATCATCTCGCGATTTCCCAACCACGCTGTCACGCTCTACTGTTCGCGCGACGGCTTCAAAGGCAGCTACAGTGGGCGATTTCAGGTGGAGGTCATCGATCCTATCGAGGCGCCAGCTGGAACAGATCTTCGGTTTCGGATCCTGCGTATGCTTCAGCTCGCCAAAAATGGTCAGCTCGAGGTGCGCAAGAGCTTCAACCAAGATTTCCGCCGTGGCTGGATTGCCTCGGTGATATCGCGACCTCCTATCGACTTTTCGACAGTGGATGTCGCGATTCTCACCAGCGACCGCACCCAGATCTTGCTCGGCCAGAAACGAAACGATGCGGGACGATGGCGGTTCCCAGGTGGGTTCATGGATCCGCAGGACCCAAGCCGAAAATTCGCTGCGAAGCGTGAAGTCCGTGAGGAGTGTGGTGATATCGAGATCGAGATCACGGATCACCTGGGCGACTACCAGGTCAATGACTTTCGCTATCGCGATGAACCGGACAGTATTCGAACCGACCTCTTCCTGGCAACACACGTCTTCGGCGCCCCACGCGCCGGCGACGATCTCGCGGCCGTAAAGTGGTTCCCCATCGAAGACCTACTGGACCGACTGATCGACAACCACAAACCGCTCGGCCAAGTCGTGCTCGAGCATCTGAAGAAGGAATCCTGATATGCAACCGAACATCCTCCTCAATACCGACAGCTACAAATTCTCGCACTTCGCCCAGTATCCGCCGGGCACGACACGGGTCTCGAGCTATATCGAGTCGCGTGGTGGCGAATTCTCAGACACCGTCTTTTTCGGTCTACAAGCGTTCGTCAAGGAATACCTGCTGCGGCCTATCACGAAGGGTGACATCGAGGAGTTCGTCGCTGTCGTTTCTGCCCATGGCCTGCCGGTCAATGAAGCAGACGCCCACTTAATCCTCAAGGAACACGGTGGCTATCTACCACTCGAGATCAAAGCAGTGGCCGAAGGATCGATAGTGCCGACGCAGAATGTGCTGGCCCAGGTGGTCGGAACCGACCCTCGCCTGCCCTGGCTCACGAGCTTCATCGAGACCGCGCTGCTGCGGGCGGTGTGGTACCCCTCAACGGTTGCCACTCTCTCTCGCGAAGCCAAGAAGCGGATCTACCAGGGTCTTCAGCTGACGTCAGACGACCCGGACGGTCAGATCCCCTTCAAGCTCCATGACTTCGGGGCTCGCGGTGCCTCCAGTGAGGAAACCGCAGCGCTTGGTGGCATGGCCCACTTGGTGAACTTCATGGGTAGCGACACCATCTCTGGCCTCATGGCCGCACGTCGCTACTACGGTGCCAACATGGCCGGCTTCTCGATCCCCGCCTCCGAGCACTCCACCATGACTGCGTGGGGCAAGGAAGGCGAGGTTGAGGCATTCCGGAACATGTTGCAGCAGTTCGGCGGTGAAGGCAAACTGGTGGCCTGTGTCTCCGACAGCTACAACATCTTCCACGCCGTATCCACTATCTGGGGAGGCGAACTAAAGGAAGCAGTCAAGCAAATGGGTGGCACGCTTGTGGTGCGACCTGACTCAGGCGACCCAGTCGCGACACCAGTAAGAGTGATCGAGCTCCTCATGAAAAAGTTCGGGCACCAGGTGAACAAGAAGGGCTACCGGGTACTGCCTAACTGTGTGCGGGTCATCCAGGGTGATGGTATGACGCTCGAGACTATCACCCGCGTCATCGACACGATGGAGCAATATGGTCTTTCGATCGATAACATCGCTTTCGGTATGGGCGCCGGCCTGCTGCAAAGAGTTGATCGCGATACGCAGAAGTTCGCCATGAAGGCGAGTGCGATCGAGATCGATGGACAGTGGCGGGATATCTACAAGGACCCGATCACCGATCAGGGCAAACGCTCCAAACGGGGGCAACTTGCTCTGGTGAACGAGTGTGGGATTGGTGCTTGTGGCTACCGCACAGTTCGACTCGGCGACCTTGAGTACCCGAGCCGTGACGTGTTGCAGCCGGTCTACCGAAATGGCAAACTGCTCGTCGACCAGTCCTTCGAGGACATCAGGGAGCGGGCGGCGCTTTAGCGCCACCCGCCAACAAATAACGTTCTTGCAACTTAAAGCGCCAGCATCCTTATGCTGGCGTACTTTTTGTTCGTTTACAATATACAATATTAAAGGGCCCGACATAACAAATCGGGCCCTTTCTTTTGCGTCTTGGAGACGGTCACTGAAACAATTCCTCAACTGCTTGCACTGCCTGACCAAAGCGCTCGTCGTGTGATCCCGCAAGCGTCAGCTGTGAGCGTTTGAAGCGAATAAGATTCCCTTTCAATCGCTCGGTAAACGCTTCGCGCATGGACTGTTCGTGCATGATTCGTTGACCATCGTCAGCAAAGTCAGTTCCCTCGGGCGGCAAGAGTAACGTGAGGTCGTAGTGCGCTTCGCGTACCAATTCCTCGTGCCACACTTCATGTCGACCATAGAGATACTCTGACCACGTGAGTGTTGTGAGCGAATCAGTGTCGGTGATTATCAATCGATTGGCACGTCTGGCCAACGACTCCTCAAGTGCAGGCTGAGCTCGTGCGATCAGGGTGAGATCTTCGTACCGAAATTCACCCGGTTGACGCACCCCAGCTTTGACACACTCGTCGAAGTACTGCCGAGCGTATTCTTCGACACCGACAGTATCAAACTGTCTTGCAAGACGTTCGGTAAGCGTCGACTTGCCAACAGATTCAGGACCGACAATTGCCACCCTCTTAGCGTAGTGTGCTCGCAGTGGCGCTGACAAATACTGCCAGTTCCGAAATGGGTCATTTCGGATCGCAGTGCCAGAGACAGGAACCATCGCTCGCGCCGGATCAACCGGGACGAACGATGCTCCGAGCTCTGAAGCGAGCTGCCATCCGTATTCCTCGGACGCAAACACTGTGTCGATAGACTCTGGCACGAGACGACGGATCGTCTCACGCCAGATCTGCCAGAAGGCAGGGTGCTCACGTGGCTCCTGTGGGATCACGTCTCTAAGATGCACCACATTTGCCTCAGGAAACCGTTCTCGCACCCATACCACTCTCAAGTCACCAGGGATCGGATCCGCTGGTAATGAACAGACAAGGATTGTAAGACGTTCTGACAGTTTATTCGCCACCTGAAGCAGATGTTCATGACCAGCATGGAGTGGCATGAACTTGCCGAGGACGAAGCCGTGGTAGCTGTGTCGTTTAGTCATAGTAGTTCTCCTGTTACTTCTGGATCACTCGCACCTCATACCAACTCTTGATACCAAAGCACGCATGGACGAAGAACGCGACATAGAGCGCTGTAAGCACATACGCACCACTGAGATAGAAGAGGACGATCGAGATCACATTCACTGGACCGAGCCAGAGAATCCAACTTTCGACCTTCTTTCTTCCCATCAAGAATTGCGCCACCATACTGGATACCACCACCAGCGCGTCGAACGCTGGATATTGAGAGCCAGGTGATACAAGCTCGATAAACTGAGTGAGCCCGAAGGTACCGACAATGATTGCTGTAAACCACGTGACTCGCTCCCAGGTCGGAAGTACAGTCACCGGAAGCGATTCATCTTCATGACCGCCGCTCGCCCAGTAATACCAGCTCCAGATCTGCACTGGGACAAAGAACGCCCACTGCAGCCATTGCTGACCGGGCAGTCCGATCTGACCAAAGAAGATGCCGAGCAAGACGACACCGACAATCCCCCAGATCCAGTTTTGGATGTTCTGGGTGCGGACAAGCCACACCGCCACCATCACAAACCAGGTACCGAGGAATTCGTACCAATTCAGGGCGAAGCCGGGTATGACCAGATACATCGCCCCTTCATAGATACAGACGATGCCGAGCATCGCGCTGGCCACGACGATACTTTCGCGAGTCGCAGCGTTTGTGCCAAAGATATGTTTCATAGATATTCTCCTTAGAAGGAACATACACTGTATGTGTATTTCTTACACTAAGATACTATTTCATTAGAATATTGTCAAATTGACAATAAGTTACCTATACTTTAGTCTAGCGATAGATAGCTCTGGAGGAACGAGAATGACAGATCTTAGCAATCGCTTCTGTGGTGTCACCCTGGGTGTGCATGTTGGCGACGCGCTTGGTGCCCCCTACGAAACCTGGACGCCGAAACAAATCGCAGCTGATCTAAAAGAGCGCGGTGGGCTGCAGTTTTTTCCTTACCTGAATCCATGGAGAAAACATGACGAGGTACCGCTACTGCCTGCTGGTCGTCCTACGGACGACAGTGATCAAACAGCAGCGCTAGCTCACTCTCTACTCGAGAGTAACGGTGTCGATTCGTCTAATCTTCGTTCATGGCTAAGGGAAAGTGTTGTGAACAACCGCAGCCTTCTATGGGAAGGGAAGGCTCTCGGAGCGGGCGGGACCACCCGGGCCACTCTCAGTGACGACCCCCAGCTAGTCGCAAAGGGTTTTGCAAACAAAATCGGCACCAATGGCAGCCTAATGCGTTGTTCACCAATGGCGCTCTGGTATTATCATCAACTCTTCGGCGAAACTGCAGATGTGAATAGTCGACATGAAGCATGTCTGGCTATCCAAAAGATGTCAAAAGTCACACACCAACACCCGCACTCAATAGAAGCCTGTATTATCTATAGCTCTGCACTTGCATGGATTCTGCACAACTACCCCCCCGACGAAGCAATCAGTGCGTACGCTTATGTGGTTGATCATGACCAACTGAATGCCAGTCATCTGTACCATCGCATACGGCACAGCCTCGCAGATACACATCTAGCGCCGTACGACCCTGGAGCCTTCCCGATGCGCGGCACTGCTGAGCTATCTCTCTATGTCGCTTTCTATGTGCTTCAGCATGCGAAGACCTTTGAAGCAGGGATCGAGACAGCGATTCGGGTCGGTGGCGACACTGATACGTACGCCGCTATCGCAGGCGGACTGCTGGGAGCTAAATTTGGCAGCGCTAGTATCCCACCACAATGGCGTCGTGCCATACTCGGCCATGATGCCATGGTAAATCTTGCAACACAGATTTACCAACGGCGGACATAGAGCGCCTAGCACAAGCGCGCGCAGCCCACATGAGGGCTGCGCGCACTTTTTTACGTCTCACTTATCACCCCTACATTTCCAGCGGTAGTTGGATCAATTTACTTGATGAAAAAGTATAGAGTGCGGCTGGACGATTCTGTACACCTTCCTCTTTTCGCCCCGTGTCTTTTAAGACGTTCAGGGCTAGAATCTTCTTGCGAAAATTTCTTTTATCGAGCCCCCGATCAAGTACTCGCTCGTAGACACCCTGTAGTTGAGTAAGGGTAAAATGTCGAGGAAGCAAAAATTGCGCAATAGTTGTATACGATAGCTTGGCCGTCAAACGTTCAATTGCTACGTCCAATACTTCATTATGATCATATGCTAGTTTTTTTACATCCTTTACTGGCATAAAACCACCTCGCTTATATTGATTTAACACTATTACATCAGGACGAACACACCCTATATACGCTACTGATACTACACGATTTCTTTTATCTCGATTAACGGCACTAAAAGTATATAATTGCTCAGTGTAAGCGGGATCAATCCCGGCAGTTTCATGCAACACGCGCGCAACCGCCTGGTCAGTGTTCTCTGATGCGCGAACAATACCACCTGGCAAGCCTTGTATATCTACATAATACGGGGGTCGATTAATTGTCTGGGTAAATACCATCAATGTACCTTCATCATCAAATCCAAACAACACTGCATCAACTGCAACCGCTGCAAACCTAAATTTCTCAGGAGCTTTTTTCATATTAATACCTACTGCAGTTGCAGCCCTCCAGGCATTTCAAACCCAGCTGGTAACGCGTCTCCAAAGCGAGCCTGCATCATTTGTTCCATCGTCTGGAAC
Source organism: uncultured Candidatus Saccharibacteria bacterium (assembly GCA_964352875.1). Lineage (GTDB taxonomy): Bacteria > Patescibacteriota > Minisyncoccia > Phycocordibacterales > UBA918 > OLB19. The sequence continues at coordinate 4,618 of CAYGTP010000001.1, read as the reverse complement.
TCAATATCTGATGGAAGGGTAAAAACTGATTCGTCAGACACCCATGGCCGGCATGAATAGTTTACCTCGTCGTCGAGACTAACCGCTTCAAAGTCTTCCTCTGTTTCGCTAGCTGACTCTTCAGCGCTCATGTCGGTTACGAGCGCGAAGTTGCCAAAGCCTGAAGTAGTCCAAGTATACACCTTTGCATCACGAACAATCATACTTGACTCGTATGTTTCACCCGCCTGCTGCATTGCAAAGTCGCTGCGTACGCGTTCAGTTTGTCCATCAACGTAGGTAGTACCAACAATCGCACCGCCGGTCTCTGGGGTGTAGGTATAATCACATTCAAGCGCTTGTCCGAGGGCCAATAATGTCGCAAACGATCCAGTCCCAGTAGGTGCTTCACTAACTTCAGGCGACTCGGCTTTTGATTCTCCTATTTGACCTAAGTCTTCAGCCTCTGTAGCGGTATCAGCTGGCAGAACAACTGTGTCTCCGTCTGTATCTTGAAGCACGTACCAACCAGCTGCCACCATAATCACTCCTACTAATACCACTGCAATAATTGGTTTCATATAAGTCTATGAATTAATAAGTACAGGTATTATAGCAAAGAAAAAACCGGCCTGTCCCCGTAGGGACAGGCCGGTTTTTCACTCTTCTACAGTTCGTCTTCAGCGTCCTTAGCTAACTCTTCTGCGTCTTCAGCGGCGTCAATTGCATCTTCCCAGTCTTCATCATCAAACGCATCCTCAGCATCATCAAGTGCATCTTCGGCTTCTTCTAGTAAGTCTTCAGCGTCTCTTGTGTCTTTT
>CAYGTP010000001.1:0-3808 GCA_964352875.1 uncultured Candidatus Saccharibacteria bacterium | reverse complement strand
CTTCTTCGATAGCGTCTTCCGCATCTTTGATCGCATCTTTTGCGTCATCAATAGCATCTTCTGCTTCAGCTTCTTCGTCAGAACCACCAATCTCGTCTTCGACATCTTTAGCTAGCCCTCTGGCTTCTTTCGCTGCGTCAATCGCGTCTTCCCAGTCTTCTTTGTCAAATTCTTCCTTTGCGTCATCAAGTGCATCTTCGGCTTCTTCTAACAATTCTTCAGCTTCTTCAATATCTTTACCATCATCGTCAGCCTCTTCGATCAAATCCTCCGCATCTTTGATCGCATCTTTTGCGTCATCAATAGCGTCTTCGGCTTCTTTCTTCTCTTCGCTGGCACTACCCTCGTCTATGGCATCCTCAGCATCATTGATAGCATCATTGATGTATTCAGCAGTTTTTTCGTAGTCTTTGGAAACAAAGCTTCGGATCGCTCGATAAAATGTCTCGTTGGCTTTTCGTAGTTGGTCACGAACATCTTCGTCATCAACGTCGTGCAGTTCGTCTGTCGCTTCTTCGAGCTTATCAACTACGTTAAGAAACAGTTGGAGGGTTTTAGCTTCAATTTCTGCCAGCACTGCAGTAGCTGGAGTTGTTGGTGTAGAGATACTGGCACCTAAGACTGTGGGCGATGGTGTGGCACCGGTCGTACCGGCGGTGATGAGCTCATCATATTTGGCTCGTGACGATGGACCAAAATAGCCGACCGCTGGTGTAAGACCGTGTGCCTGCTGCCACCGAATGACTGCTTCTTCTGTCAGCGTTCGAAAGAGTGATGTTTCTTCCCCTGGCGCTCCTACACCACTGACAGCAACAGTAAATCCAGCGTCATTAAGATACTGCTGCAGACAACGCACGTCTTCACCATCAATACCGATTTCTAAATCACGAGTGAAATCACACGCTACTGCTGCGTGCGTTGTCGTTGCTACTCCCAAGAATAGTAGACTTGTCAGCACTACTACTCCCATAATAAATTTGTTTTCTTGTCTAACAGAAATCATATCAATACCTCCTAACCAATAAGTACCTTCAGTATACCAGAGTACGCAACAAGACAAGAGTGGGTATAATAAGACTATGCGTATAACAGTACTGACCGGCCTGCTATATCTCCTCTTGGCGCCAGTACCTGGCTTGGCGCAAGAAATGAATGCAGGGATTGTGCAAGGTCTCTGGTATTCAGATAAGCCAGTGTTTGTCACCGATACTGTCCGGGTCTATGTGGCTGTTCGTAACAACACGGGGGGTGATATTACCGGCAGTATTACTTTTTATGACAACGGCGACCGCTTTAGCAGTATGCAAATTAGCGCGCTTGATGGCCGGATTATCGAAGCCTGGGCCGATTGGACCCCGACGTATGGTGAACACACCATTACTGCAGACCTCTCACGGGTAAAGCGATCGCTCAGCGGTACAGAAGAATGGGTGGAGGTAATTAGTGCCTTATCGGAGGACACGTTGTTTGTCGACTTTGATACTGACGGTGATGATATTGGCAATACTGAAGATACTGACGATGATAACGATGGGATTAGCGATGAGGAAGAAGAAAAAAAAGGTACTGACCCGCTGGATCCTAACGATCCTAGTTCTATACAAGAAACGACGGAAGAAGAAACAACAGACGAACCGGCCACACCGAGCGAGCCAGAAGAATCAAATACTAACGCTGCACCAGCCGGACTCGAAGAATACTTAGCCCCAAGTCGGGCTCGCACCGCACTGGAGCAAATCACAGACTTAGTACAGAACACACAAGCTCGCGTCGATGAGTATCGCGCTAACCGTAGTGGTATGAGCGCACAGAATTACGACGGAGAGGTCGAAGAAGCTACTGCTTCTTCGACCTCTCCGTCCACCACCCAACCTGCCGACAGCTTGACCGTCGGCACCATCACTCGTTCAGGTGGCACGGAATCAACTGGATTCGTTTCAAAAATTTTTAACTGGGTAACCTGGGTCGCCAACGCAATCTATACGTTTATCCTATTTACGCTCTCCCTCTACCTCGCGCACCCAATAATTGTGCAAATCACACTGCTATTAATATTACTCTACCTCTTCTATAGACTCGCTAAAAAACTCGGCAGTCGTCCTACTAGTTAGTAGTATTACGTAACCATCACCTCGATTTCTTCTGAACTGCCAGGGGCGTGATCACAATGTCACCCGACTCGTAGTGATACTCTCTTACAAATGCCTGGGGCACGACAGTCTACTGATTTACATAAAGAAATAAGAAAAAGCGACATCGCGTCGCTTTTTCTTGTTGGTAGATTTCAAAATCAGATGAGATGAGCGTTTGAGCTTCTGCTCCGACAACTCGTGATATTTTTTTCGTTATGGTCTCAAAAATATCTACGAGTTCCTGTAAAAGTTCACAATAGTCGCTACCGCTCTTTTGTTCACTCTACCACGCGAAGTGGGCAAACGCTCGGTTAGCCTCAGCCATCTTGTGCGTATCTTCTTTCTTCTTTACCGCATTACCTTCGTTCTTGGCAGCGGCGAGTAATTCAGTTGCAAGCAATTTGAACATTGGTTGCCCTTTGCCAGCTCGAGCTGAATTTATAATCCAGCGCAGTGCCAATGCAAGTCGGCGTTCTGGCCGCACTTCACGTGGGACCTGGTAGTTGGCTCCACCAACCCGGCGAGAGCGCACTTCCATTTGTGGTCCAGCGTTACGTAGCGCTTCGTTGAAGATCTCAACTGGATCTCCCCCACCATCTTTATCACCTGCCATATGTTCAAATGCCGCATACACAATTTTGCGAGCAGTTTCTTTTTGGCCTCGGAGCATGATGTAGTTGATAAGCCGCTCGACTTCAACTGAACCGTACTTGATGTCCGGACTCACGACCGGACGCTTTTTTATTGGTCGTCTCACGTTTATTTGTCTTAATGTGTTTCTAATGAAACGAAGAAGGAGAAAGTATGACAATTCATATTTTCATTCTTCGCATAATGGTCCCTCTTGCGAGTACCAATCGGTATCTGTAGCGAATATAAACTATTTGTAATTGGTCGTGGCTTATTCAGCCTTTGGGCGCTTGGCGCCGTAACGAGAACGTCCTTGTCTTCGCGCGTCAACTCCAGTTGCGTCGTACTTACCACGCACTACTGTGTAGTTGACACCGATGTCCTTGACTCGACCACCGCGCACAAGAACTACTGAGTGTTCTTGGAGTGTGTGCCCGATACCAGGGATATACGCAGTGATTTCCTGACCATTCGAGAGACGAACACGGGCGATTTTACGAACCGCAGAGTTCGGCTTACGAGGCGTCTTGGTCGTCACACGTGTACAAACTCCTCGCTTGAACGGAGAGTCATACCGGTTAGCTTTGTTCTTAATAGAATTAAAGCCAGCCTGCAACGCTGCTACCTTGGTTTTGGTAGGCTTGTCGCGACGTCGTCGTTTACTTAATTGATTGATTGTTGCCATAGATTAGCCCGCACACAATACTACATGTACGTATATTTGCAACTTTATTTTTGGTCATCACCTAGAAAAACCGCATGCCAGTCAACAGCTGAAACACAGTGCTCACAAGCTGGGAAAACGGGGTCCACAGTAAATTAATGAACAAGAAGATAAACGCAAACGTCACAAACAACCCATACCGTTCCACCCACATGGTCATTTCACGGTATTGTTGCTGGGCTCGAAACGGTAATACCGCCATAAGAATCTTTGAGCCATCCAAGGGCGGGATCGGAATCAGGTTAAAAAATGCCAAGAGAATGTTGATATAGACCACATAACTAGCCAACTGAACAAACGTGTCTGTCAGACTAAATACGTC